>JBGSLI010000174.1:0-3872 GCA_041740775.1 Alteraurantiacibacter sp.
CGTCATGTCGCCGCGCAGTGCCAGCCCGCGCAGGCTCTTGGGATCGACAAAGCGGAACATGTGCCGCGTGCGCAGCCCGTCCATCCGCCGCGCCATCGACTGTTCGAATTCGATCAGCGGCGGGCGCACCCGGTCGTAACCATGGCTGCGCATGGTATCGAGCATGGCGCGCTGGATGCGCGCCGCAGCCGCCGCGCTTTGCGGCAGGCGGTCTTCCAGCCCTTCGGGCAGCAGGTCCTGCGTCGGATCGGTCATCGGGCCTTCCCTAAGGCGAGAAGGATCAGAACGAAAGCGGCTTCACCTTCTTCACCCCTTCCAGCGCGCAGATGGCCTTCTGCACATCGTCCGAAGGTTCCTGATCCAGCGTCAGCATCAGCACCGCATCGCCATCCTTGTCACGATCGGGAAGGCGGCGACCGAGGTGGAAATTGCCGATGTTCACGCCTGCCGCACCCAGCGTGGAGCCGAGCCGGCCGATGAAGCCGGGCTGATCCTCGTTGACGATATAGAGCATGTGCCCGTCCAGATCGGTTTCGATCCGCACCCCGGCGATTTCCACCAGCCGCATTTCGGAACCGCCGAACAGGCTTCCGGCAACTTCGCGGCGGCGTGTGGGGGTGGTGGCGATCACCCGCAGCAGCGTGTGGTAATGGCCTTCGCGGCTGTGGCGCACCTCGCGCAGGTCCAGCCCGCGCTCCCTGGCCAGGATCGGCGCATTGACCATGTTGATGCTGTCCGACCAGACCCGCATCATCCCCGCCAGCACCGCAGCGGTGATGGGGGTGATATTGAGTTCGGCCGCCGCGCCTTCGACTTCCACGGTAAGCGAGGTGACATCCGGCCCTTCGAGCTGGCCGACCAGCGAACCGAGCTTTTCCGCCAGCGCGATATAGGGCTTGAGCCGCGGCGCTTCCTCGGCGCTGAGGCTGGGCATGTTGAGCGCATTTGTGACCCCGCCATCGACGAGGAAATCGGCCATCTGTTCGGCCACCTGCAAGGCGACGTTGACCTGCGCTTCGGTGGTGGATGCACCCAGATGCGGGGTGCAGATGAAGCCCGGCGTGCCGAACAGCGGGTGATCTTTGGCGGGCGGTTCGGTAGCGAACACATCCAGCGCGGCCCCGGCGATATGGCCCGAATCGAGCAGATCCTTCAGCGCCGCCTCGTCCACCAGACCGCCGCGCGCGCAATTGACGATGCGCACGCCGGGCTTGGCCTGTTCCAGTCGCTCGCGGCTGAGGATATTGCGCGTATCGTCGGTCAGCGGGGTGTGCAGGGTGATGAAATCGGCGCGTTCGAGCAGCGTGCCCAGATCGACCTTCTCGATCCCCAGTTCCACTGCGCGATCGGGCGTCAGGAAGGGATCATAGGCCACCACCTTCATTTTCAGTCCCTGCGCGCGGCTGGCGACGATCGAACCGATATTGCCCGCGCCGATCAGCCCCAGCGTCTTGCCGGTGACTTCCACGCCCATGAAGGCGTTCTTGGGCCATTCGCCCGCCTGCGTGCGGCGGTCGGCTTCGGGAAGCTGCCGGGCCAGCGCCATGATCAGCGCAATCGCGTGTTCGGCGGTGGTGATCGAATTGCCGAACGGCGTGTTCATCACCACCACGCCCTGCGCCGAGGCCTTGGGAATATCGACATTGTCCACCCCGATCCCGGCGCGGCCGATGACCTTGAGATTGGTGGCGGCGGCGAGGATTTCGCCCGTCACCTTGGTGGCGGAACGGATCGCAAGGCCATCATACTGGCCGATGATCGCTTTCAGTTCTTCGGGGCTCTTGCCCGTGATGACATCGACATCGCAGCCGCGCTCGGCAAAGATGCGCGCGGCGTTGGGGTCCATCTTGTCGGAAATGAGAACGCGGGGTTTGGTCATGGGTATGCTCCGCTAATTTGCTGGGAAGTGAGTCCCCGCGCAGGCGGGAACCTTCTCGTGCTTGGAATACGTCGAGGGAGAACCCCGCCTTCGCGGGGGTTCACGCGGGGATTAAAGCCGTCCGGCCTTGAGCTCTTCGTAAGCCCATTCGATCCACGGCAGCAGGCGGCGGATGTCCTCCTGCTCCAGACTGCCGCCACACCAGATGCGCAGGGACGGCGGGGCGTCGCGGTAGCCGTTGAAATCATAGCCGACGTCCAGCTTTTCGAGCGTCGAAGCGATCTTTTTCGGCACCGCCGCCTGATCTTCGGCCGAAAGGCTTTCATACCAGTCGCCCTGAAACACCATGCACACGCCGGTATTGGTGCGCAGAGCGGGATCACCCACCATGTTGCGCAGCCACGGCGTGGCTTCGATCCAGTCGGTCACGATCTTCGCGTTGGCATCGGCGCGGGCGAACATCGCCTGGCGCCCGCCGATCGATTTGGCCCATTCCAGCGCCCAGATGTAATCCTCGGTCGCCAGCATCGAAGGGGTGTTGATCGTCGCCCCTTCGAAGATCGCGCGATCCAGCTTGCCGCCCTTCTTCAGCCGGAACAGCTTGGGCAGCGGCCACGCCGGATCATAGCTTTCGATCCGTTCCACCGCCTTGGGGCTGAGGATCAGCATCCCGTGCTGCGCTTCGGAACCCAGCACCTTCTGCCACGAGTAGGTGGTGGCATCGAGCTTTGCCCAATCCATCTCCTGCGCGAAGATGGCGCTGGTGGCATCGTTGATCGTCACCCCCGCGCGGCCGGCTGCGAGCCAGTCGGTATTGGCGATCTTCGCGCCCGAAGTGGTGCCGTTCCAGGTGAAGACGACATCGTTTTCCTGCGGCACCTGCGTCAGGTCGGGGATTTCGCCGTAATCGGCATTGAGGACTTGCAGGTCCTTCAGCTTCAATTGCTTGACCGCATCCTGGATCCACACATTGCCGAAGCTTTCCCACGCCGCCACGGTAGCCGGGCCTGCGCCCAGCATCGTCCACATCGCGCATTCGAGCGCGCCGGTATCCGATCCGGGCATGATGCCGACCAGATATTCTTCGGGAATGCCGAGCAGTTCCTTGCTCAGGTCGATCGCATATTTGAGGCGGCTTTTGGGATAGCTGGCGCGGTGCGAGCGGCCCAGCGAGCGGGTGTCGAGCTTGTCGAGCGCCCAGCCGGGAGGCTTGCAGGTAGGTCCGGATGAAAAAAACGGCCGCTCCGGACGGAGGGCTGGTTGGTCAGTCATGTATTCTCTCCTTGCAGAGAGCTCGCGCGGCGTTGGGACCGCGTGGCCCGCAGCGGCCCCTAGTGGCGTTCGGCCCCGTGTCAAAGGTTACTTGTGAAACAATCGCCGCCTGCGCATCGCGTTACCCGAACGTTAACCATCTTTGCGCCAGAATACATCCGTATTGGCAAAGGCGTTTGGCACAGCATGAAGAACGCGGCACTTTTCGGCCTGATCGGCCTTTGTTTGGCAGGCTGTTCGGTTGTGCCGCAAAACGGGCATGACCGATCGGGGGAGCTGCCTTCTACGGCACGGGCGAGCGACGGACCCGCCGCGCTCGCACCGCCGGTTGCGCGCAGCGGGGCTGAAGCCCAATGTCTCGCACAACTCGGATCCACCGGCGCACGCTTCGATGCCCTGCCCGATCAATATATGGATCGGGGATGCAGCACGCTGGGCACCGTGCAGATGCACGCGCTGCAAGGCGATACAGGGCGGCTGGAGGTGAGCAATCTGGGGCCTGTCACCTGTCCTGTCAGCACCGCCTTTGCCGCCTGGGCGCGCTTTGGCGTGGACCGCGCAGCGCGGCAGATATTCGGTTCGCCATTGGCCAGTATCCAGACGATGGGCAGCTATTCGTGCCGCAATGTCGCGGGAACCGATCGGCGTTCGGGCCACGCCAGCGCGGCGGCGATCGACATCGGCGGCTTCGTGCTGGAAGACGGGCGGCGCATCAGCGTGC
>JBGSLI010000175.1:0-4346 GCA_041740775.1 Alteraurantiacibacter sp.
CCGCCTGCTGCTGGCGGATCAGATCGAGCGCGCTGGGCTGGCCGCCCAGAATCGCTTCGGATTTGGCCGTAACGCCGCCGTGATTTTCTACAATTGCCGCCGCCGGATCGACACTCCGGCTGGAGCAGGCGAAAGGGCTGGACGTGCTCGCGGCCAGCGAACCGGGAAGCGAAATCGCCAGCGCGCTGGTGGGGGCAAGGCAGGTAGCAAGGCTCGCGCCAAGCAGCAGCCTGGGCAGGATCTTTGCGTTGCGCAGGGTCGTTCGCCGGTTCCAGCTCATAAGTGCTGATTGGCCCGCGACTCGATAAGGGCGGGTGGCCGGAAATGGTTAACACCTGTGAAACCAGCATAGATAGGCTATATTACAACGTGTTAAGATGAATCGCGCGCGGAAATATATTGCCAATTGCCCGCTTGCGTGCTTAGCCTTCGGTTAACCGGGGGGAAATCCGATCGATGGAACGCAATGCTGCAAGGCCCTGGATCGTCCGCGATCTTTCCGTCGGAGAAATCGCCGCCGTGCTGCTGCTTGCAACGTTCGTGGCGGGAATGCTGGCGCTCCAGCTGCGCGAACGGGAGCCGGTTTCGGACGCGGCCTTTGTGCAGAATTATCTCCTCGCCGAAATTCCCCAGATCGATCCGCCCGGCGCTGCGATGCGCGCTGTTGCAGTTACCTCAGCGGTGCCCGAAACGCAGGATGGCGAAAACCTTGCGCAGACCGATATTCAGCTCGCGGCGTCGATCATCGGACAGCGATCGCACGATAATGGCGACGACGGTGCCCCGCTCTCCGATGGGCGTTCCGATTGGCGCTCCGGCCAGCAGGGTTCGGGGCGGGATTTCGGGCGGGCATTCGGAAGTGGTTCCGCCCGCGAACCAGTTACCCTTGCCGATGGGCAACGCCTGCTCGATGTCGATTTCGATCTCGGCGCGCAGGGCACGCGCGCGGGCGATCTTCAGATCGGCAAGCCGGTCAGTCTGAACGGCAGGCGCGTGGGGGTGGTGGCGGTTTCGATCGATCGCAATTCGCAGCTCCACCTGTCCGCCGCCGATCTCGGCGCGGTGCTGCCCGAAGGCCAGGCCGCGCGCCTGCCCGCGGCGGGCGGGTTCGTCTCTTTCGACGCGCTTCGGGCCAGCGGGTTCGATATCCGCTACGATCCGGTGGGGGACGTGCTGATGCTGAACCTGCCCACACGATCCTGACCGTGCGGGGATAGCAGGGCAGGCGCGGCCGCGCGCGGGCGATTCTTTGCCTCTGCGGGTAAATCCGGTTTAGGAACGCGGCATGGCGCGCATCGAAATCACCCCGTCCATCGCAATCGACAGCGAGGAACTTGTCGAAAGCTTCGTCCGTTCGGGCGGACCGGGCGGACAGCATGTGAACACCACCGACAGCGCGGTGATCCTGCGCTTCAACGTGTTCGGCTCGCCCGGCCTGCCCGATCGGGTGAAACACCGCCTTGCCGTATTGGCAGGGTCACGCCTGACGCAGGAGGGCGAATTGATCCTGCGCAGCGAAGGCGCAAGATCGCAATTGGTCAACCGGCAGGAAGTGCGCGAGCGGTTGTTCGCGCTGATCCGCAAGGCGGCCATCCCGGTAAAGAAGCGCCGCCCGACCAGGCCGACCAAGGCTTCGCAACGGCGCCGGCTCGACGGCAAGGCGAAGCGTGCCTCGGTGAAGGCCAACAGGGGCAAGGTGCGGGATTAATCCGGAATGCGAGGGAAAGGTGGCCGAACCGGCGCTGATCGTCGCGCGATCATTTGCCGCCGAAAACATCCCGGTAAACGTCGGGCTTGAAGCCGATAACCCTGCGCTCGCCCAGATCGAGGACGGGCCTTTTGATCATGGAAGGCTGATCGAACATCAGCGCAGCGGCTTTCTCTGCATCCAGATCCGCCTTGGCCGCTTCGGGCAATTTCCGGAAAGTGGTGCCCGACTTGTTCAGCAGCTTTTCCCAACCGAACTCGTCAATCCATGCCGACAGTCGGGAACGGTCCACTCCCGCCGTTTTGTAATTGTGGAATGCGTAATCAACACCGTTCTGGTCGAGCCATTTGCGCGCAGCCCTGATGGTATCGCAATTGAGAATGCCATAAAGCGTTATCTTGGTCATTGGTTTCCTTGAACTTCCTTCTTGTGCCCGGATTCAGAGTGCAATTCGGTATGCCATAGAACTGCGGCTGCTTTGCCCCCTTTTTTGGAGGAAAGCTGCAATTCTGCTCGCGACCCCGTTGCTGGCGTTCAAATAAGGTGATAAAAAAAACACATTGAACGGAGCCGATAGACTTACTAGAACTTGTTTTCGAGTTTGGACTGTTGGCTCAAGCAAGTTGCTTGAGTAGTCACAACTCCGCTCGCTTCGTCACCAACAAAATGCTGATCGACTATTGAGAGAACTCCTGAGACACGATTGATTTTGATATCTTCATAAGACATTCCAATAGGGTCATCAAACTGTATCCAACAGCTGATCTCGTCGCGCCCGAACGATGGCCAATCTCCGGGACCACATAATCGCGTTCCAAATTCATCGTCTTTTCGGACTTCCTTCTCGGCATCATCGACAAAGAAAATCTCACGATATGGCTCCACAATGGTGTCGGTCCTCCCTTCGTATGTCCTTGTGCCCTCACAATCGAGAAAGAACCCATTTGATCGTTGTGATGTTTGATCGCAGCCCAACAGGGCGAGAAACGAAATGGCGAAGGCGAGTCTTCTCATCTTAAGAACGAGTCTTCTCATCTTAAGAATCTGTGATTGATCCGGGCAAGGGTCAAGAAAATAGTGCAACGTCAGCTTCCCACCCAATTTCGGGAATCTCACCGCACATCGCAATTTACCAAATCCGGTCATTCAGCGTTGTTTTCTGTCCGCAATCACTGCGGATTGCTAGCAATCCTGAACACCGCAAAGCGTCATCATTGGCACCCTGGCTTTCCGGCAACCGCCGCCAACCGCGCGCGATTGCCAATCACCGTAATCTCTCCCGATGCAGGCTGCACGTCAGCCGCGATCGCGCTGAGCGGAGTGCTTGCGATCACCACGCCGCTCGGCCTGTGGTGGCGCATCGGGCGCACCAGCATGACCACCTCCACAGGCCGCCGGGCGATGTCGATGTGGAAGTAGCCGATCGGGTATGTCCTGAACTCCTTCTTCGGCCACTTGTCCCCCGCCACTTCGGGCAACCGGCTGATCCCGTGGCGCTGCAAACAGCGATGCAGCGACGAGCGCGTCAGGTGCGGGATCGTTGTTGATCCCGTGACGCTTGGACAATGCAATCAGGCTTTCCTGAATATCTTGTATTGCTCGACCGACCGCCGCTGTCATGCGAGCGATCCCGTGCAGAATCTGTCCCATAGCGCGTCCCTCCATTGATGGCTGAATATTGCACCATCAAATGCCGGGACTGAACGCCTAGGCTCAGGACCTGTTAACCCCATCCTTGAGGCGCCGGAATGGCGAACAGATCGGGCCGAAAGCGCCGCAGGGAAGGCTGGATGCCTTTCCAAGGTGCTTTCGGTTCGAGATGGAAGCCATTCCGGTGTCCCGCAGGGATGCCCATTGCCACGTCTGGAAGGCTTGAAATATCGACATATTCCTGCGCCTTCCTTCCTCGCACTGAGCCATTTTGACACAAACCTCAAGGGCGGGGTTAACAGGTCCTGAGCCTAAGGCCCTTTCCAGCCGGGTCAGGCGGCGCGACGATCGCTGTCGTCGGGCAGCAAGGGGGCCGCCAACCGGGCGGCCCTTTGCTTTTCAGGTGATCCGTCAGCCGCGCGTGGCGATGGCGTAAAGCGCGATGGCGGCGGCGTTGGAGACGTTGAGGCTTTCCATCGCCGCGCTGATCGGCAGCCGCGCCAGCGCATCGCAATGCTGCGCGACATTGTGCCGCATCCCCTCGCCTTCGGCACCCAGTACCACCGCCACCGGCCCCGAGGGTAGCGCCTCGGCAAAGCTCGCCTCGGCCTCTCCGGCCAGGCCGATGCGCCAGTATCCGGCCTCGGCCAGTTCCTCCAGCGCGCGGGCCAGGTTCACCACCCGCACCCACGGCACGATTTCCAGCGCGCCCGACGCCGATTTGGCCACCACCCCGCTTTCGGGCGGGGCGTGGCGATCCTGCGTTACGATAGCGGCGGCATCGAAGGCGGCAGCAGACCGCAGGATCGCGCCGACATTGTGCGGATCGGTCACCTGATCGAGCACCACGATCGGCCGAGCCGCGTCGCCGTGGGCCACCTCGTCGAGGAACACGTCTTCCAATGCGGCGCATTCCAGCACCAGCCCCTGATGCGGCGCGTCCTTGGCGACCAGGCGGGCCAGATCGGCCGCTTGGGCATGTTCGACC
>JBGSLI010000176.1:0-3777 GCA_041740775.1 Alteraurantiacibacter sp.
GCCGCCAAAGCCGCCGCCGCCGCCGCGATCATCGTTGAAACGACCGCCACCACCACCGCCGCCGCCGAAGCGGTCGTTTCCGCCACTCCGCCAGCCGCCGCTTTCCATCGGCGGGGGGCCGCCTTCAGCGAAGGGATCGAACCCTTCTTCACCAAAACCATCCCGCTTGTCACGCCCCCGACCGCGGCGTCCTTTATCGTAACCCATGTAAACCAAAAACCTTCAATCGCGCCCTGCAAATCAGGCCGACGATACGGACGAAATTCCCGTCGGCCGGAAGCGATGGACTTTCCCCGCCGCTCCAGTTGCGGGCTTATAGACGTAAATTCGGGCTGATGCGAACAATTTAAGATTGCTCCACCACGACGATGGCGTTTTGCTGCCCGATTGTGGCCGGAAGGCAATGGTGCGCGGCAAGGCGTAGGGAGTATCGGCGGGTCTGGTGGAACCGAAAGCGTTCATGCAAAGGGCCGGTGGCCGCAATGGCAACCGGCCCTTTGCAATATTGGCGAGTTGCCGGATCAGAACGTCTGGCGCGCGGTAACGCCGAAGGTGCGCGGTTGGCCGATATTGTAACCAAGCCGCGCGCGCCCGCCGCGCTCGCGATCGAACGAGAGCAGGGCGTTTTCGTCGAACAGATTGTTGACGTAGGCGGTGAAGGACAGGCCGCTGTCCAGTTCGACCCCGGCGCTCAGATTGACCAGCTGGTAATCCGGCAGTGCAAGGTCAACAGTGGTCGATGCGGTGGCCGGGGCGCCGCCGAACGGCAGACCGTGGACGAAGGTGCGCGGATTGTTTTCCTGATCGGCCGGCTGGGTGAAGCGCGAACCGACATGCTGGAGCGAGGCCGCGACAAATCCGGTCATGTTGCTGGCCAGATCCCAATCGTAGCTACTGCTGGCGGTCACCTGGAACCTCGGAACCGAAGGCAGACGATTGCCGTCGCGAATGCCGGTGGCCGTAGCCAGCGGTTCGGGAAGCGTAGTATCGAATTCGGATTCGATCACACTGCCCGATAGGTCGAAATTGAGGCCATCTGCCGGGCTTACCCCCAGTTCGAATTCCAGGCCCAGCGTATGCGCTTTCTCGACATTGAAGACGATCCGCGAGGAACAGCTGCCGGCATCGAGCGTAACCTGCAGATTGCTGATGTCGTTATAGAATGCGGCGGTATTGAAAGTTATGCCGCGTGCTTGGGTCTTGAACCCAAGTTCGTAGTTCCACAGCTTCTCGTCCTCATAATCCTGGAAGCCGCCGAACAGCGCCAGATCCTGCGCATTGCACAGCGGCGTGTTGAGCGGATCATTGACCCCGCCAAGGCGGAACCCGCGCGAGACCTGGGCATTGACGGTGATATTGGGATCGAGTTCGTAGCTGACGAGGAAACGCGGGGTGAAGCCGTTGGACGAGGTGGTATCCACCACCCCGCTATCGCCATTGGCGAACAGGCCGCCCGAGGTGATGGTGCGGGTTTCATCAAAATCGTAATAACGCCCGCCCGCCGTCACCGTCAGTGCGTCGGTCACGTCAAGGCTGGTTTCGCCAAAGATGGCGAACTGTTCGATATCGTAGGGCAGATCGGAATTGAACGGCGAATCGGGGCCGAAACCGTTCGCCACCGCCGCCGCCGTTCCCGCGCCCAATACCTGATCGGTAAAGGCATCATAACCGGGGGTGGGCAGACGCTGGTTGTAATCGCGCTGGGTATCGGAATAAAATCCCCCGATCAGCCATTGCAGCGGGCCGCTGGTATCCGACGCAACCCGCAGTTCCTGGGTAAAGGTTTCCAGCTTGGTGGTATCGATCAGGTTCGATGGCAGCAGCACAGCGGCATCGGGGAACCCCAGATCGACCGAGACCGAGCCGCTCAGCGCGCTGGCATCGCGGCTGACCACGATGTCACGATCGATATAGCTCGATACCGAAGTCAGGATCATCCCGCCGATATCGAAATTCATCGTCAGGTCGGCGATGATCGTCTCATCTTCGAACCCTTCGCGCAGCAACAGGAACTGTTCGCGTTCGCCCAGTTGCACCGGCGGGCGGGTGGTGGTGAAGGTGTTGGCGAACAGGCTGAAGAATTCCTGCCGGTTGAAACCATCCGCAGAGACCTTCTGATAGACGATGCGCGGCGTGATCGAAATCGCCTCGTTCGGCTCGAAGGTTACCGCAAGGCGGCCACCGTAACGCTCGCCATCGTTGACATCTTCGCCGCCCGCCGGGCCGACGGCATCGACGAAGCCGGCATATTTTGTGTAATAGCCGACCGCGCGCACCGCGGCCATTTCGCCCAGCGGCAGGTTGATCGCTCCCTTGACATGGCCACCTACATCGCCGCCATCGATCAGATTGACATTGGCTTCCACCGTGCCTTCGGTCACGCCCAGCCGCGGCTGGTTGGTGATGTAACGGATCGTGCCCCCGACAGAGCCTGAGCCGAACAATGTGCCCTGCGGGCCGCGCAGCGTTTCTACCCGGTTGAGATCGAACAGATCGAGATCGGGGGTGAACAGCGACAGCGAGATGACCGATTCATCGAGATAGACGCCGACCTGTTCCTTCACCCCCGGCTGATCGCGCACCACCTGCCCGGCGGATACACCGCGCACCGAAACCTGGCTCTGCCCAGGGCCCAGGTTCTGCACGGAAAGGCCCGCCACATTGCGCGAAAGATCTTCCAGCGTTACCGCGCCCGATCTCTGGATGTCGGCGGCGGTCTGCGCATTGATCGAAAACGGCACATCCTGGATCGTCGAATCGCGCTTGGTTGCTGTCACCACAATCACATTGCCGCTGGTCGCCTCGTCGGATTGCTCCTGCGCGATCGCAGGTGTCGCCACCAGCGCCAGTCCAGTGGTGGCAAGCAGCGCGCAGCGGCGCACAGCTTGCGTTTTCGCAAAAATCCCCATCCTGTCTCTCCCCTTTGGCGCAGTTGCCCTGAACCATTTGATGATGCTTTCTGCGCCACCAGCGTTATGGTTGCAACGGCAACCACGCTGGCGGGCCGCGAAGGTCCAAGAGGCGTTGCGGAAATGCTACAAAAAGATGCCGGAGCAGCGCCCCAGCGCTTGTCAGCCTTGCATTCGGAGGCAAAAAGCGCCGAGGCGGGGGCGTTGGCAGGCCTTTTGAAAGGAGTGCAGAATGCAGCTTTCCAGCATGTGGCGGCGAACTTCGACGCGCAAGGTTGCTTGCCCGTGACAAGCCCGATGGTGCAATTCGCCGCATCGCTGGGAGCGGTGGCAATGCTGGTTCTGCTGGCGCATTTCCTCGGTTTCTCGCGCGGGGCCAGGATTGAATCGGAGGCAGAGGCGCGCGATTTGCTGCGGCTGGCACCCGGCGGGTTCGAACCGACCGGTCTGGTGCTCGATGCGCAGGGGCGCGGTGCGATTGCGCATGATGGCGATGGCAGGATTGCGCTGCTGCTTCCCCACGGTGGCCAATTCGTGGCGCGCATCCTGCCGCCTGACTGCCACTGCACCCGAAATGCGGGCGTTCTCGCCATCGAAAGCACCTCGATCGGCCCGTGCGCCATTGCCTTGCAACCGGGCGAGACGGCAAGGCAATGGGCCGAGCGCATCCGGAATGCTGGCTGAATACCGTGCCGTTCGATCCTGTCGCTTTTGCCATACCCGCCTTCGTCGCGCTGATTCTGGCCGAACTGCTATGGGCCAAATGGCGCGCGCCTGCTGCTTACGAATCGCGCGATACCGCCACCTCGCTCGCAATCGGCCTCGGCAGCACTGTGGCGGGCGGGCTGACTGGCGGCGTGGTGGCGGC
>JBGSLI010000177.1:0-1708 GCA_041740775.1 Alteraurantiacibacter sp.
CCGTCCGCTGCTGATCGGCGGGGGGGTATTGCTGGCGGCGCTGCTGGGCGTGGCGATCTGGTTTCTCGCCCTTGGCCAAAACGCGCCGGGTGATGCAGCGGGAGAAGCCAATTCCGAAGAATTGCGCGCGGCGCTGGAAAGCGCGCCGCCGGGTATTTCGCGCGCGTTCCGGCTGGCCGATATCGGCGAACTGCGATCGGCGCTTTCCGCATCGGGGCTGGACCCGGCGCTGGTGGAACAGATCGTGGCGGGGGCAAGCGGGCTTATCGCACCGGGAGAGCAATTGCGCGGCACGCTCGATTTTACCGGCGGCGGCGGCGCCCCGTTGCAGTTCACCCGGCTCGATCTGCGCCGGCGCGACAGTTCGGGTGTGGCGATCGCGATGGAAGATGGCGAGCTTTCGATCGCCCCGATCTCGGCGCAATTGACCGAACAGATCTTCGTGCGCAGCGGCAGGATCGACGAGGTCAGCATCTATACCTCGGTGCTGGCGGCAGGGATGCCCAACACGCTGATCGACGATTTCTTCGAGGCGCTGGCGTTCGATTTCGATTTTGCCCGCGAAATCGAATCCAACGACGCCTTCGAAATCGCCTATCGCCAGACGGTGAACGATCAGGGCGATCCGGTGGGTGCGCCGGTGCTGGTCTATGCTTCGATGACCACCCCCACGCGCACCGCCAATGTCTATCGCTTCATCGACGAGGAGGGCGAACCCGCATGGTTCGATTCGAGCGGGCAGAACATCCGCCGGGCGCTGATGCGCACGCCGGTGGACGGCGCGCGGGTGACTTCGCGGTTCGGGATGCGGCACCACCCGATCTACAACCGCTCGCGCCTGCACGGCGGGGTGGATTTTGCCGCGCCCACGGGCGCTTCGATTTTCGCATCGGGTTCGGGCGTGATCGAAATCGCCAGCTGGGCCCCCACCGCCACGCGCGGCAACGGCAGCTACATCGCCATCCAGCACGACAGCGGCTATCGCACGCTGTATCTGCACATGAGCGAATTTGCCCCCGGCATCGCGGTGGGCGCGCGGGTAGAGCAGGGACAGGTGATCGGCGCGGTCGGCACAACCGGCGGATCGACCGGGCCGCACCTGCATTACGAAGTGCATCTGAACGGGGAGAAGCAGGACCCGCTGACCGTGCAGGGTTCTGACGAGCGCAATACGCTGACCGGCGATTCGCTGCGTCAGTTCGAAAACACCCGCGATGAAATAGATCTGGGACGCCAATTGGGTGTGCAGGGCGTGATCTGAAGCAAAGATTTCAAAAATTTCTTATGTGATTCAATGATATTTCAAACACGTTTCAGACTGACACTCCTCGACATGCGGGGTTCATTCCCTTGCTGGCACAAGGTAACTACTGTATTCATGCTTTTATGACCTCGCGGGGGCGGGGATTTTCTGATTGGGGAACGGATATGAAACGCTTACTTGCAAGCTCGTGCCTGGCCGTGCTGATCGCCGGATCAACCGCTGCAGCCGCGCAGGATGCCGATATACCGCGCGAAGTGGTTGATGCATTCATCACCGGAAGCGCGATCGTGCCTTCGGGGGAAACTTCGGGCGACGGCTGCCAGCCGACTTCTGACGAGGAATATCTGCGCACGGGCGAGGAGACGATCTGCGGGGAACGCAATACCGTGGTGTTCCTTGGCGGGAACAACGCACGCGGCACTCCGGCACCTGCACCCTCGCGGG
>JBGSLI010000178.1:0-8539 GCA_041740775.1 Alteraurantiacibacter sp.
ACGGCGGGGCGCTCCCCGGTCCCAGCTCTTTTGGCCGGGATGAGAGCGCCTTGCTGACAGTTCTCTTTGAATTGCCCTATCGGCAGATTCTGTCAGAACCGGTCATTCAAGACGGCGGACGTGAACGACTGACATTGGTCGAATCCGGACCAATGGAGGCGGCACTATTTGCGGGTCGGCTAGATCCCAGCCTGCGCCGCCTCATCCAGAAATCGAGGCGCTAGGCGGCTTGCGGAAACTGCCTTGCAGGATCTACGCGCCTGACCGGAGTTGGTCGAGATAGTCGGACCAGCTTTTCATCATGGCCAGCCGCTCTTCCCAATGCTCGCCACGCGCATAGGCGCGGCGGACGTCATCAGTCTCGGCGTGCCCAAGCTGCCGCTCGATGGCGTCGGGATTCCAATGGCCCTGCTCGTTCAGTAGCGTGCTGGCCATGGCGCGGAAGCCGTGGGCGGTCATCGTCTTGCTATCAAACCCCATACGCCGCAGGGCGAGATTGATCGTGTTTTCGCACATGGGACGATCCCGCTTGCCTTGGGCCGGGAAGAGGTAGCGGCGGTTGCCGCTGATCTCGCGCAGTTCGTCTAGGATGGCGAGCACCTGCCGGGTCAGCGGCACGCGGTGGGCGACGCGCATTTTGGTTTTCTCGGCGGGGATGGTCCAGACGTTCTTGGTTAAATCAAACTCGGTCCATTCGGCGTGTCGGAGCTCGCCAGGACGCACGAAGACGTGAGGGGCGAGGCGAAGGGCCGCATGGGTGACGGGATAGCCTGAATAAGCGTCTATTGCCCGAAGCAGCACACCGGCCTCCATCGGTGCGGTGATGGCCGCGCGATGCGTGACTTTGGGAACAGTGATCGCGCCGCGCAAGTCTGCTGAAATGTCGCGGTCTGCCCGCCCGGTGGCGATGGCATAGCGGAATACTTGCCCGCAGGTACTGCGTAGCCGCCGCGCTGTCTCATAGTGGCCGCGCTTTTCAACCGCGCGCAGGACCGCCAGCAATTCGGGCGCTTTGATATCACCAATCTTGCGTTCGCCGATGATAGGGTGAGCAAAGTCGAGCAGCCACTTCAGCTTGCCCAGCGTCACCTCGGCGCGGCCTTCACGGCGGGCTTTGTCGAGCCATTCCTCGGCCACGGCCCGGAAGCTGTTCACGTTGGCCAAGGGTCCGGTGATCTTGTCGATCTTGCGCTTGGCCGACGGGTTCATGCCATCGGCAATCTGCTTTTTGATTTCCAGCCGTTTGGCGCGGGCTTCCGCCAGCGAAACGGTGGGGTAGACCCCAAGGGCTGCCGTGGCGCGCTTTTCGCCGAAGCGGTAATCGACCCGCCAACACCGCTGACCCGCTTTTGTGACCAGGAGGTATAGCCCGCCTCCGTCAGAAAGCTTGTAGGGCTTCTCGCGTGCAACTGCCTTTCGGACGGCCAGATCGGTAAGCATGACGCCACCTTTTTTGTCGGTTTCGATACCGTCAAAAATACCGTCGGATACCGTCAATTGCAACGAATTTGACCGGATGCGGGTGGACGCGCCAACCGTCAAAAACCTTTGATTTTGGGGACTTCTCCGGACATTTATGGACATGTCCGGAGGAAGCGATGGTGCCCAGAAGAGGACTCGAACCTCCACGCCCTTGCGAGCGCCAGCACCTGAAGCTGGTGCGTCTACCAATTCCGCCATCTGGGCACCGGAGCCAAACGGTCGTCGAAAGCCGCTTGCAGGTAGGGGCGGGCCGATAGGACAGGGCGGGCGCCGAGTCAACGCAGCTTTTGCGAAAACGCGGCGGATCTGGGCGCTCTAGCGGGTGTTTCGGGCAATTGTCCGCCCATGCCCGCGGAGCGAAACGGGCACGCGGGGCATTGCCCGCCTGCCCCTGCCTGTGCCAAGGGTCTGGGAAGGTTATCGGCCCGGTCCCGCCAGGCGAATTTGCGAAGAAGGTTCCCATGAACGCCCCATCTCCATTGCACGGCAAGCTTGTCACCCTGATCGGCGGCAGCGGCTTTATCGGTTCGCATCTGGCGCAGGCTCTGCTCGAACGCGGTGCGCGCGTGCGGATCGCCGCGCGCCATCCGGAAAAGGCCTTCCGGCTCAAACCGCTGGCCAACCTGGGCCAGTTGCAATTTGCCCGCTGCAACGCGCTGGATCAGCGCAGCATTGCCGCCTGCGTGGCGGGATCGGATGCGGTAGTCTGGCTGATCGGCACGTTCGGGAAGGACCAGCAGAAGTTGCAGGCCGATGGTGCGGGCCATGCCGCCAGAATCGCGGCTGAAAACGCCGTGGGCAGCTTTGTCTATATTTCCGCCATCGGTGCCGATCCGGCCGCGCGGGCGGGGTATTACAAGACCAAGGGCGATGGCGAACGTCAGGTGCTGGCAGCCTTCCCCAAGGCCACCATCATCCGCCCGTCGGTGGTGTTCGGCGAGGAGGCAGGGCTGGTGCCGATGTTCGCCGGCATGGTGCAGGCGCTGCCGGTGCTGCCGGTATTCGGCGCGGAATCGCGGTTCCAGCCGGTGTGGGTGGACGATGTGGCTGCGGCGGCCGCCAATGCGCTGGAAAATCCCGCCGCACATGGCGGCAGGATTTATGAAGCGGCCGGGCCCGAAGCGCTTTCGATGATGCAGATCCACCGGATGATCGCCGAAGCGCAGAACCGCAAGCGTAGCTTCATCGCCATGCCCGATCGCCTGGCAAAGCTGTTCGCCGCGCTGCCTCTCACCCCGATCAACGCCGATCAGCTGGCGATGCTGAAGGCGGGCAGCCTGGCCAGCCCTGCTATGCCACAACTGGGCGGGCTGGGCATCGCGCCCAAGCCATTGTCGCTGTTTCTCGATCGCTGGATGGTGCGCTATCGCAAACATGGCCGCTTTGGCGAAAAGCGCGCGCAAGCCTAGTGCCCGGCGCCCTCGGCCGCGCGCAAATCCGGGCAGCAATCCGATGCGCGCGCCATGCCGGAGATTGACTCTGCCCACCTGCCCCTGCGAAGGCTGTTCCACATCCATTCAACCGGAAGAATTGCATGACCCAGCACATCCTCGAGAAGCTCGCCGCCACCAATCCCGAAGCCGAGATCTGGTGGGATTCCTCGCCGCTGGTCTATCCCGGCTGGAAGGCGGAAACGCTCGCCGCCGCACCTGCGGGCAAGCATGGCGAATGGGCCGCCCAGCTCACCCGCCTGTATGACGATGCAGCGATCGGCCAATCGGGCGAAATGGGCTTTCGCGGAGTCACCACCAATCCGCCGTTGTCGCTGCAGGCGGTGCAGATCGATCCTGCGGGCTGGACGCAGCTGGTGAAGGATATCGCCGCCGCCGATCCTGCGCTCGATGTCGAGGGCGTCTATTGGCAGATGTATCTGCAACTGGTGAAGCGCGGTGCCGATGCGATCCGTCCGGTGTTCGAGAAATCGGGCCACAAATACGGAATGCTGTCGGGCCAGGTCGACCCGCGCTTTGTCACCGATGGCGAGAAGATGCTGGCGCAGGGCCTTTCGATCGCCGCGATGGGCGACAATGTGATGGTCAAGCTGCCCGGATCGAAGGAGGGATACGAAGTGTTGGAGGAACTGACCGCGCGCGGCATTTCCACCAACAACACCACCAGCTTTGCGGTGGCGCAATACACCCGCTGCCGCGCGGCGGTGAGCGCGGGGCTGCTGCGCGCCAAGGCGGCGGGCGTGGACCTTTCGAAATGGCGCAGCGTCATCACCCACATGTCCAGCCGGCTGGGCGAAAAGGGCGACTGGAAGGTGCAGGCAAAACAGCGCGGGATCGAACTCTCGCTCGACGAGATCCGCGATGGCGAGGAAGCCGTGCTCAAGCGCGCCTATTGGCACGGCAAGAACACCGGCCACCCGTCCAAGATGCTGCAATGTTCGATGCGGGTGGAAAAGGACAGGGATGGCCGTACCGTCAGCCGCCACATCGCCGATTTCGCCGGGTCCGACATGGTTTATACCTGCCCGCCAAGCTATATCAGGCAATTGATGGAAGTGGAGGAAGAGCTTGCCCCCTTCGATCCCGAAGCGATCAAGCGCGAGCCGGACAAGGCCAGCATCGAGAAGCTGATGAAGCTGCCCAGCTTCCGCCAGGCGTATGAATTCGAAGGCATGAAACCCGATGAATTCGCGCACTTCGGCAGCTTCCAGGCCACCGCCACCGAATTCGCCACCGCCACCCGCCAGACGGTGGATTTTGTGCGGATGGTGATGGAGGGGTAGAAAAGGCCACCCGGAACTTCCTTTTCACCTGCGCAAATGCGGTGCAGCAGCCCATCGGACTGCGCCAGGGCAGTTGTTCCCGGTGAAGGGTCGCAACAGTTCCGGTTGCAGGATATCTTCTTGATCTTGAAAGGGCAATTGCCTAGCCTTCAGGAAAACAAGGAGGGGCCTGATGTCGCAAGTGTTCTCGAAGACCTTCGCCCGGCAGGCAATGTCCGGCCTGATTGCCATATTGCTGCTGGCGCTTACGGCAACTGCCCATGCGCAGAATGCGCAGATAGAGGCCCTGCTCGACAATCCTGATCCATCGCTGATGGATGGGTTCGGCGTGGATGTGTCGATTGTCGGCAATATCGCGCTGGTCGGCACCTGGCTGGAAGATACCGATGCCAGTGGCAACAATCCGCGCACCGATTCCGGGGCGGCATATGTCTATGAACGCCAGCCCAACGGCAGCTGGCAGTTGCAGCAGAAACTGGTGGCGGGAGACCGCTGGGCCGGACAGCGTTTCGGCTATTTCGTCGACATCGTGAATGACTGGACGCTGGCTGTCAGCGCCCCCACCAGCCGCGTGCACCCGCCCGCACAAAACGCGCTGGCGGGCGCGGGCGCGGTCTACATGTTCACGAAGAACAGCGCGGGCATATGGGTGCAGGCGCAAAAGATCATTTCCCCGCAGCCGACAACGGGCGGACAATTCGGCTGGGGCCTCTCGCTCACCAGCGCGGGGGACAGGATTGCGATCGGCGCCCCGCGTGAGGCGGCACCGGGCAATCCGGCCCGGTCGGGCAAGGCCTATGTTTTCAAACGCGGCGGGCCCAATCCGGCAACGCATTGGGTGCTGGAGCAGACCTTTGTGCCCACTTTGCCTGAACTGAACGGCGAATTCGGGCAGCGCGTGCTGGCCAGATCGAACGAATTGTTCATCAGCGCACCGCTGATGGATGTCAGCAGCGCGGGGAATGTCGCGGTCGATGCCGGGCTGGTGTTCCGCTATGCTGATCCCAGCTACAGCGGGCCTTATGCCCTCACCCATATCATCGAAGCCAATGACAGGTCTGCCGGGGATCAATTCGGTCGTCGTCTCGCTTATAACGATACTGTGCTGGCGGTAGGTTCAGCCAACAACCAGCGCGATGCCAGCGGCGGCGGCACGCTGATGACCAATTCCGGGGCGGTCTATCTGTTCGATGCGGGCACCAGTTTTGCCCAGACGCAGAAGATCACGCTCGATCTTGCACCGGGCCACCAGCGGACTGCACTGGACGCATTCGGATTCGGGCTGGCGATGGACAGCGGCAGCCCGCATATCCTGATCGGCGCGCCCAATGAACGCCATGACGTTACCGAAGGCACCGGAATGATCGTCAATGCCGGATCGATCTATCATTTCGAACTGAGCGGGAACACTGCCAGCTTCCAGCAGAAACTGGTTGCCACCCAGCCGCCGCCCAATTCCGCCACCACGGACCGGTCATATCAGGCCGTGTTCGGCTATTCGCTCGATCTGTCGGTTGATCCGGCCAATGCGGCTGGCCCGTCGGCGATTACGGGTTCCTACAAGAAAATTCTCGGCGGGGTGTCAGCCGTCGGGCGCGCCTATATTCTCAACGGGTTCTGATCGGGCTGCGACAGGCGGGGCGCGCAGGGCATATCAGCAGCCATGCCCCCGCTGCGCCGCCAGCCATTGATCGCGCAGCACGAATTTCTGGATCTTGCCCGATCCGGTCAGCGGCCATTGGGTTACCTCCTGCCAGTGCGCGGGGCATTTCTGCGGGCTGATCTGCGCCCGGCAATGCGCGCGCAGGGCGTCGGGATCGAAAGCCGCGCCATCCTCCATCCGCACGAAGGCCGCCACCGCTTCGCCCAGCACATCATCGGGCACGCCCACCACCGCGCATTCGGCCACGCCCGCCACTTCCAGCAGCACGTTCTCGATTTCCGCCGGGAACAGGTTCTCCCCGCCGCGGATGATCATTTCCCGCACCCGCCCGGTGATCTTCACATATCCACGATCGTCCATCGTCCCCAGATCGCCGGTATGCAGCCAGCCTGCCGCATCCACCGCTTCGGCCGTGGCCTCGGGATTGTCGTTGTAGCCGAGCATGGTGGCATAGCTGCGGCTGCGGATTTCGCCCACCGCGCCGCAGGGCATGACAGCATCTGTCACCGGATCGAAGATGCCCACTTCGCAGCCCAGCGCGGGCTGGCCGATGGTGGTGCAGATATCCTCCAGCGAATCGTCGGGACGGGCGGAAGTGATCACCGGGCTGCTCTCGGTCTGGCCATAGGCGACCAGCACCATCGACCCCAGCACCGCTTCGGCCGCGCGCGCCAGTTCGGGCGCGACCATGGCGCCGCCGATGCCGATCACCTTGAGCGATGACAGATCGCGCGGGGAAGCCTTCTGCGCCGCCACCATCGCCACCGCCATCGTCGGCACTGCCAGCGTCCAGCTCACCTTTTCGCGGGCGATGATGTCGAGCGCGGCATTGGGATCGAAGGCGGGCAGCGGACAATAGGCGCTGGCCGATTGCAATGACCCCAGCACCCCCATCGAACAGCCCATGGTATGGAACAATGGGGTGAGGCCGATGGTGGCCTGCCGGTCCGCCATCTGGCCGTTCTTGATGAAGATGCGCGCATTGTTGGTGAGGTTGCGGTGCGACAGCACCACGCCCTTGGGAAAGCCGGTGGTGCCGCTGGTATACTGGATTTGCGCCGGATCGTTGGTCTCCACCTGCGGCAACGTGCCCGAAGGATCGGTGAACAATTGGGCCTCATCCTGCATGTCCACCACTTCGCGCAAGGCGGGCAGATCGGCGGCGACATCGGCGGCGATGGCGGCCATCGGATTGCCGCGAAATTCGCGCACCAGAAACAGCCCCGCGCTGGCGCTTTGCTGCAGCACGAAGGCCAGTTCGCGCCGCTTGTAGGCGGGGTTCACCGTCACCAGCGTCAGCCCGGCCAGCGCGCAGGCGTATTCCAGCAACACCCATTCGGGAATGTTCGGCCCCCACACCGCAATCCGTTCTCCCGGCCGGAAACGCGCCGCCATGCCGCGCGCCAGCCGTTCGGCATCATCAAGCAATTGCGCATAGGTCCAGCGCCGCCCGCTGGTGCCATCGGGCAGGCCTTCGATCAGCGCTTCGGCGTCGCCGCTTGCGCGCGCCTGTTCGCGCAGCAGATCGCCGATCGTGGTGTCGAGCACCTTTTCATCGGCAAACCAGTCACAAAGTGCCTTGTCGAGGCGCCGCTCGGCCATCTGTCTCTCCATCGACGGCCGATTCTGCGTCAGCCCATATCGGCCCAGTATAGGCGATTCGGATTTTCGACCAAGAGTTTGGTCTGCAATTCCTGCGTCGGGGCGATGCGCGGAATCATGTCCACCAGATGGCCATCGTCGGGCACCTCGTCAGCCATGTTGGGATGCGGCCAGTCGGTGCCCCAGATGCAGCGATCCGGGTAATCGGCCACCAGCGGGGCGACGGCGGCGGCGAAATTGTCCCACGGATCGCCGCCACCACCCGCCTTTACGGCATCGAGCCGATCGGGGCAGGTGGGCTTGAACCAGATATCATCGCGGCTTTCGAGCAGGCGGCGGAATGCCCGCATGTCCGCGCCATCGGGGCCTTGCGTCACATCGGGGCGGCCCATGTGATCGACCACCACGGGCACGGGAATGGCATCTATAAAGGCGCGCATTTCCTCAAGAATATCCGCCTCGAAATAGATCACCACGTGCCAGCCTGCGGGCAGGCGGGCGGCGACCTCCAGAAACTTGTCCTTGGGCGCATTGTCCACCAGCCGTTTGAGGAAATTGAAGCGGATGCCGCGCATCCCGCCAGCGTGGAGCGCGGCCAGATCCTCCTCCGATATCGTCGGATCGACCACCGCCACCCCGCGCGCTTTCCCCGCGCTGGCGGCAATGGCGTTGAGCGTGGCGGCATTGTCCGTCCCGTGGCAGCTTGCCTGCACGATCACGTTCTTTTCGAACCCCAGATGATCCCGCAGGGCAAACAGCATGTCCGGCCCGGCATCTTCGGGCAGATATTTCGCCTTCGCGCTGAAGGGGAATTGCGCCATCGGCCCGAACACATGGCAATGCGCGTCCACCGCGCCGGGCGGCGGGGTGAAGCGCGGCTTGCCGGGGGCGGGGTGCCAGGAGGTGATGCGGTCAGACATAAACGGTTCCATCCATCAGCTTGCGCGCGGTGCGCAGCAGCGCGGCGCTCTCCACCGCGCCTGTGGCATCAAGTTTCATCACGCAGGTCATCTCGCCGCTGGGATGTTCGATGCTGAGCGTTTTTACCGCGCCTTCGG
>JBGSLI010000179.1:0-1985 GCA_041740775.1 Alteraurantiacibacter sp.
GGCGGTGATCCGTTGCGCGTTAGCGGGCGAGCCGCCCACGGTGGTGATGGCCGCGCAACCTTCGGCATCGGCGATGGTCGGCACGCCGCCGCTCTCGCTGGCGGTGGTGCAGGAGGCGAGCGCCAGTGCGGCGATGGCGGCAAGGCTGGTGCCAACACTGGTGCCAAGGCTGGCAGTGGCGGTGATCTGGCGCATCGGATTTCTTCCCTGTTATCGGCATGGGGATGCCACAGCAATGCACCGCTGCCAATCGCTTTCGTTGACAAAGTCCGCCGCGCCGGTGTGCTGGCCGCGCGCGCCTTCGCTCTTGCAACATGCGCCGCCTTGGGCGAAGGCCGCAGCCATGTTTGACCCCGCTCTGATCGAAGCCGCCCGCGTCTCCAAATCCTGGCCGTTCCAGGAGGCGCAGCGGCTCGCCAAACGTTATCCGCAGGGCAAGCCGGGCGGCGAACCCGTGCTGTTCGAAACCGGCTATGGCCCCAGTGGACTGCCGCATATCGGCACCTTTCAGGAAGTGCTGCGCACCACGCTGGTGCGCAAGGCATATGAGATCGTCGCCAGCACCGACGGCACGCCCGCGCCCACGCGGCTGGTGGCCTTCAGCGACGATATGGACGGCTTGCGCAAGGTGCCCGACAATGTGCCCGACAAGCCGCTGCTCGAAGCCAATCTGCACAAGCCGCTGAGCCGCATTCCCGATCCGTTCGGCAGATACGAAAGCTTTGCCGCGCACAACAACGCCATGCTGCGCGCATTTCTCGATCGCTTCGGCTTCGATTACGAGTTCGTCGCGGCATCGGATCGCTACAATTCGGGCGCGTTCGATGATGCGCTGCGGCAGGTGCTGCGGTGCAATCAGGCGATCCTCGATATCATGCTGCCCACGTTGCGCGAAGAACGGCGGCAGACATATTCGCCGGTGCTGCCGATCAGCCCCGTTACCGGCCATGTGTTGCAGGTGCCGGTGGAAGTGGTGGATGCCGAAGCGGGCGTGATCCGCTTCACCGATGCCGATGGCAGCGTGGTGGAACAGAGCGCGCTGGGCGGCATGGCCAAGCTGCAATGGAAGGTCGACTGGGCGATGCGCTGGTATGCGCTGGGGGTCGATTATGAAATGTACGGCAAGGATCTGACCGACAGCGGCGTGCAATCGGGCAAGATTGTCCAGGTGCTGGGCGGAAGGAAGCCCGAGGGGCTGATTTACGAACTGTTCCTTGACGAAAAGGGCGAGAAGATTTCCAAATCGCGCGGCAATGGCCTGACGATAGAGGAATGGCTGACCTATGGTTCGGAAGAGAGCCTGGGTTTCTACATCTTCCCCAATCCCAAAAGCGCCAAGCAATTGCACAGCGGGGTGATCCCGCGCGCGGTGGATGATTACTGGCAGTTTCGCGCCGCTATCCCTGCGCAGGAGGTGGAAAAGCAGCTGGGCAATCCGGCGTGGAACCTGCTGCGGGTGAAGGATGCCAGCGGATCGCAGCCGCCGGTGGGGGCGGGCGATTGCCTGCCTGTCACCTTCGGCCTGCTGCTCAATCTGGTGGGTGTTCTGGGCGCCACGGCGACGCATGAACAGGTGTGGTCCTATCTCGGGAATTACATCCACGATCTGGACCCGGACGATCATCCCGAACTGTTCCGGCTGGTGGAAAAGGCGCTCGCCTACAACCGCGATTTCGTTGCCCCCACGCTGATGAAGCGCGCACCGCTGGCGAATGAGGCGGCGGCACTGCGCGCGCTCGATGCGCTGCTGGCTACGGTCGATCCGCAGATAGCGGCGGAAGATTTGCAGACCATGATATATGAAATCGGCAAGGATGAGGCGTTCGGTTTTGCCAGCCTGCGCGACTGGTTCCGGGCGCTATATGAAACGCTGCTGGGATCGGCGCAGGGGCCGCGCATGGGCAGCTTCATCGCGCTTTACGGTGTGGAAAACACCCGCGCGCTGATCGCCGAGGCGCTGGCGCGATAGGGCACGCCAGCCTCAG
>JBGSLI010000180.1:0-2483 GCA_041740775.1 Alteraurantiacibacter sp.
GTGGCCCAATCGGCGGCCTGCCCAGTGGCCCGCACCGGCAGCGTGGCGACATCGACCAGCGTTTTTGCAACGCAGCCGCCTTGCGCCAGCAGAACGGCGGGGGCGAGCAGCGAAGCGATGCGTGCCATGGCAACCTCATGAGGGAGGCAGAAGGAGGCAAACGGCTGGTGCCGATGCCCCCTTCTGAAACCCGGTCCGAACTATTCTCCGCCCTCAGGCGTCTTCGGCGCTTTCGTAATATTGCGGCGCGTATTCCTTGAGCACGGTGAGGATCTTGGTCAGCGCGGCCGGCTCGTCGGTCTTTTCCATCGCCGCCAGTTCACGCGCGAGGCGGCTGGAGGCGGCTTCGAAGATCTGCCGTTCGGAATAGCTCTGTTCGGGCTGATCGTCGGGGCGGAACAGATCGCGCGTCACCTCGGCGATCGAGACCAGATCGCCCGAATTGATCTTGGCTTCGTATTCCTGCGCGCGGCGGCTCCACATGGTGCGCTTCACGCGCGGCTTGCCCTTCAGCGTTTCCATCGCTTCCTTCAGCGTCTTGTCGCTGGAAAGCTTGCGCATTCCGATTGATTCAACCTTGTTGGTGGGCACGCGGAGCGTCATCCGCTCCTTTTCGAAACGCAGCACGTAAAGTTCGAGCTGCATCCCGGCGATTTCCTCGTTCTGCAGCTCGATCACCCGGCCTACGCCGTGCTTGGGATAAACAACATAATCGCCAACTTCAAAGGCGGTCGCATTCGCGGCCATAGACAGTCCTTTCGCTTGCCGGTTTTGCGCGTGACATTACAGCAATCCCATCCGCCGGGGGGCAGCGGCAACGGATTCTGACTGCTGGTGGACGCGGAAACCTGCCTTTCTATCCGCCTGCCGCTCGACCCGAAGCGGACAGTTGGGCAAGTATATAACACACAGGTGACATAAATGCCACCCGGGAAAGCATGGCCCGGTGTTTTACCCGGTGCGATGCCCCCAATCCGCTTGCAGGCTACCTTTTTCACGCAGTGTGCCGGGAGCATCAGTGCTGCCCCTATTGCTGGTCTTGCTTGACAGTGCGGAACAAGGCAGAGGAAAGGACTGCCGATGACAGGTCTGTTCGCCTTGATGCTTGCCCAGTCGGCGATGATCGACTTTACTCCTGTGCAACCGTCGATTTCCGAACCGGTGCTCCAACTTTCCGCCCAGCGGGATTCGATGCCGGTCGAGCAATGGCTTACGCGACTCGACGCGCTTGGCGAAGCAGGCGATGACAGCGCGTGGGAATTGCTCGGCGAGCTTTACGCAAACGGTATCGACGGACTTGCGCGCGACCCTTCAAGGGCATGCGATTATTTCGAGCGGATCGGGGACCGTCGCGGCGATGCGCTGCATTCCTTGGCAGGGTGCTATTGGGGCGGTGAGGGGCGTCCGCAGGATTATGTGCGGGCACGGCAATTGTATCGTCAGGCGATCGATGCCCGGTTTCTGACCTCGCTTTGCGGACTCGGAACCATGCTGGTCCGGGGCCAGGGCGGACCCGTGGATGCCGAACAGGGTGTGGCGCTATGTCGTCAGGCTGCGGAGCTAGGGGATATCAACGCCAAGACCGATCTGGGCACCTTCCTGCTGATGGGAACGGGAGTCGAACGCAACCCAGTCGAAGCGCGCATCTGGCTGGAAGAGGCGGGAGGCGAGGGGCAAGCCAATGCGGCCCATCTGCTCGGGCAAATCTTCACGCGCGGCGACGGAACGGCGGTGGACCATGAGCGCGCCGCCCACTGGTTCCGCAGGGCACATGACGCAGGGCGGCCGGATTCGGCCTGGCGCCTTGCCCAATCACTCTTGCGCAGAGGGTACCGGCGGGATGGTGGCGAGACGAGCATCATTCCGGCATTGATGCGCGAATCTCAGGCATACGCCCTAATTGCTGCTGAACGCGATCCCGATCCTGCGGTTCGGGAAGAAGCGGCTGCATATGCCGAAGCTGTCAGGGGCATGTTGGCAGAAGCCAGCGAATAGCCGCTCTCGCCGGGACTCAGTCGCCCTCGCCCGGCTCTTCCGAGAAATATTTGTCGAACTTGCCTTCTTCGCCCTTGTGTTCGTCGGCGTCTGCGGGCGGTTCCTTCTTGGTGGTGATGTTGGGCCATTCGGCCGAATATTTGGTGTTCAGTTCGAGCCATTTCTCCAGCCCGCCCTCGGTATCGGGCAGGATCGCCTCGGCCGGGCATTCGGGTTCGCACACGCCGCAATCGATGCATTCGGACGGATTGATGACGAGCATGTTGTCGCCCTCGTAGAAACAATCGACCGGGGCAGACCTCGACGCAATCGGTATATTTGCATTTGATGCAGGCGTCGGTGACGACATAGGTCATGGTGGCGAAGATCCCTTCTGGTTGTTCGCTGCTCCTATGGCGAATGGGCTTGCAGCGTCAAGTTCCCGATAATGTGCGCGCGCCTCCGCCGCCGGTCCGCGCCGGTCGGGCAGCGTATCGATGGCGATCACC
>JBGSLI010000181.1:0-6910 GCA_041740775.1 Alteraurantiacibacter sp.
CGGTTCTGGCCACCGATGGCCCGGTGCTGATGCTGGCGGGCGCGGGCACGGGCAAGACCGCCGCGCTCACCCACAGGCTGGCGCATATCGTGCGGCAAAGGCTGGCCTGGCCTTCCGAAATCCTCTGCGTCACCTTCACCAACCGCGCCGCGCGCGAAATGCGGCAGCGGGTAGGCGCGCTGACGGGCGGCGCACTGGAAGGGATGCCGTGGCTGGGCACTTTCCATTCGATCGGCGCCAAGATGCTGCGCCGCCATGCCGAACTGGTGGGCCTCAAAAGCAATTACACCATCATCGATCCCGACGATCAATTGCGGCTGCTGAAGGCGCTGATCCGCGAGGCTGATCTGGACGAAAAACGCTGGCCCGCGCGGCTGCTGGCCGGGTTGATCGACAGCTGGAAGAACCGCGGGCTGAACCCTGCGGATCTGACGGCGGCGGACAAGGAAGCCTATGCCAATGGCAAGGGGCAGGAGATGTACCGGCTCTATCAGGCGCGGCTCATCAGCCTCAACGCCTGCGATTTCGGCGATCTTTTGCTGCATATGCTGACCATCTTCCGCCAGCACCGCGATGTGCTGGAATCCTGGCAGCGCCGGTTCAAATATGTGCTGGTGGACGAATATCAGGATACCAATGCGGTGCAGTATCTGTGGCTGCGACTGATCGCGCAGACGCGCAAGAACATCTGCGTAGTGGGGGATGACGATCAGTCGATCTATTCGTGGCGCGGGGCAGAAGTGGCCAATATCCTGCGGTTCGAGAAGGATTTTCCCGGCGCAAAAGTGGTGAAGCTGGAACAGAATTACCGTTCCACCCCGCAAATCCTCGCCGCCGCCAGCGGGCTGATTGCGGCCAATAGCCAGCGGCTGGGCAAGACCTTGTGGACCGATCTTCCCGCGGGCGAAAAGCTGCGCGTGATCGGTGTGTGGGACGCGCCCGAAGAAGCGCGCCGCGTGGGCGAGGAGATCGAACGGCTGGAACGCGAGGGCGCACCGCTCGAACAGGTCGCCATCCTCGTGCGCGCGCAATACCAGACCCGCGAATTCGAGGACCGGTTTATCCAGATCGGCCTCAATTACCGCATCGTCGGCGGCTTCCGTTTCTACGAACGCGCCGAAATCCGCGATGCGCTGGCCTATCTGCGGGTGATCGCGCAACCGGCGGACGATCTGGCGTTCGAACGCATATACAACGCCCCCAAGCGCGGGCTGGGCGCAAAAACGCTGGAAAAAATGTACAGCCACGCGCGCGCCACCCGCCTCCCGCTCGCCGCCGCCGCGCTCGAACTGGCCGACAGCGACGAACTGCCCGCCCGCGCGCGCGGCACGATTGCCACGCTGATGCGCGCCTTCCTGCGCTGGCGCGAAATGGCCGATGCGGTCACCCCTTCCGAACTGCTGCGCACCGTGCTGGAGGAATCGGGTTATGACGCGATGCTCAAGGCTGATCGTTCGGCGGAAAGCGCGGGCCGCGCGGAAAACCTTGTCGAACTCGCCCGCGCGATGGAAGAATATGAAACGCTGGGCGATTTCCTCGAACATGTCGCGCTGGTGATGGACAATGACGCGGCGAGCGACGAGGAGAAGGTCACCATCATGACGATGCACGCCGCCAAGGGGCTGGAATTCGATCATGTGTTCCTGCCCGGCTGGGAAGAAGGCGTGTTCCCCAGCCAGCGCTCGCTCGACGAAGGCGGCCTGGCCTCGCTGGAGGAGGAACGCCGGCTGGCCTATGTGGCGATCACCCGCGCGAGGCGGCGCTGCACCGTGATCCATGCCGCCAACCGCCGCATCTATGGCCAGTGGACCAGCTCGATCCCCTCGCGCTTTGTCGAGGAATTGCCTGCCGAGCACGTGACGGTGGAAACCACGCTGACCGGCGGGCGATCCTTGTGGCAGGCGAACTGGAGCGAAAACGAAGACCCCTTCGCCCACGTTTCCCAATCGCGCCCCGATCGCTCGCAACAACGCGGCCCCGGCTGGCAACGCGCGCTCGCCACCGGTTACGATACGAAGCAGGTCCGCGTTAAGGAACCGAGCCGCAGCGCCGCCAGCTTCGCCGCCACGCCGCGCAATGATCTGGCCGTGGGCGCGCGGGTGTTCCACGAGAAATTCGGCTATGGCGAGGTGACCGGGCAGGAAGGCAACAAACTGGAAATCGCCTTCGACAAGGCAGGCGTGAAGCGCGTGATCGACAGCTTTGTGAGGGTGGCGGAGTAAGCCCCGCTCCGCCGCGCTTTCCGCCCTGGCGCGAAACATCCGTTTACCCGTCACTAACCATTCTTCCCTAACAATGGCAATCGATCGCACCATCGGGTGCAGGGGGAAGCCGCGCCGATGTTCGACATGCAGCACGTCTATACAGTCGCCATCATGGCGCTGGTATTTGCGCCGCTCGAATTGCTGCTTCCGGCCCGCAAAGCACCCCGCCCCGACCTTGCGCGCTACAGCACCGATCTGCTTCATGCCGCTGTCGGAGGGTTCCTGATCCGCATCGGCACGGTTATCGTGTTGGCGCTGCTGATCCCGCGCAATATCGGCCCTGAATGGATCGCCCGCTCGCCGGTGTGGCTGCAATGCATTGCGGTTCTGCTGCTTTCGGATCTGATGTTCTGGATCGCCCATCGCATCTATCATGCGGTGCCGGTGCTGTGGCGTTTCCACCGCATCCACCATTCCAGCGAGCATCTCGATTGGCTCGCGGCATTCCGGGTCCACCCGGTCGACCAGATCATCAATGCCTCGATCATCGCCGCGCCGACACTGACGCTGGGTTTCGATCCGGTGGCGCTGCTGATCTACGCCACCATCTACAAATGGCACGCGATCCTGCTGCATTCCAACCTGCGGATCGGGTTCGGGCCGCTTGGCTGGCTGATCATCACGCCCGGTTTCCACCATTGGCACCACGCCAACCAGCACGAAGCGCATGATCGCAATTTTGGTGGCCAGCTGGCGATCTGGGACCGCATGTTCGGCACCTATTACGATGCGCCGCAGCCGCGTCCTGAAATCTACGGGGTAGATAATCCTCCACCCGAAAGCTTCTTCGCCCATCTTCTTGAACCCTTTACGCCGAGGCGCGACAATGGCTGAACTTATCCGCTGGGCTGAACGCCTGTTTCTGATCCCGTTGAGCGCACTGGTTATCTGGCGCGTCTGGCCGCTGATTTTCGACCATCCGCACATGGCGCTGTTTCTGGCATCTGAGCTTTTGGGGGTGATTCTGCTGCTCACCCAGCGCCGCGGCCAATGGTCGACCGATCTCTATCCGCTGGTGGTGGCGCTGTTCGGCACCGGGGTCGCGCTGCTGGTGGTGCCGCAGGGCTATCGGCTGGCACCCGAATGGGTTTCGCAGGCGCTGGTGCTGTCGGGCGCGTCGATCGCCTTTCTGGCCAAGGTTTTTCTCGGTCGCAGCTTCGGCATTGTGCCGGCCAATCGCGGGGTGAAGCAGTATGGCGTTTACCGCATCGTGCGGCACCCGATGTATGCGGGCTATATCGTCAACCATCTGGGCTTCCTGCTGCTGTTCTTCTCGCTCCACAATCTGGTGATCTACGCGATGGCATGGCTGGCATTCTGGCTGCGGGCGCGGGAGGAGGAGAAGTTTCTCGAAACCGATGAGGCCTACCGCGCCTATCGCGCCAAGGTGCGTTACCGGCTGATCCCAGGGATCGCCTGACCGGCGTGGCCCGCCCTGCCGCTTTTCCGGCAGCGTTAATGCAATAAAGAGGCCGTGCCGATAAGGCGGTCTCCGTCAGGAGACACCCCGATGAAATTCGTCAATATGCCTTCGCGCGGCGGCAATTACCTTGTCGTCGCCAGCAATATCGCCTGGCTGCGGACGGGGGAGAACGGCCAGACTCTGGTCGGCATGGTCGGCGGCAGTCCGCTGCTGGTAACCGGCTCGATCGAGGAAGTGGCGCAAGTAATTGTGGCGGCCTGATCGCCCAGGAATGGGCGGATAATCGCTTCAGGCCCCCTGCCCCGATCCCCGACCCCGTGCTATCGGTCCCGCCATGCGATTGAGCGACATTGCCCTGCTGGTCCTGCTCTGTGCGATCTGGGCGGCCAATGTCATTGTCAGCCGGATCGTGGTTACCGATATGGCGATTCCACCGCTCTACTACGCCGCGCTGCGATCGCTGCTGGTGGTCGCGGTGCTGGTGCCCTGGCTCAAGTGGCCGGGGAAAGACTGGTGGCGGGTGGCGCTGGTGACGACATCGGTGAGCGGCGGCGGGTTTGCGCTGCTTTTCGTGGGGCTTCAGGATGCCACCCCTTCGGCCTCTGCCATCGTCCAGCTTTCGGGCGCGCCGATGACGGTGCTGTTCGCAATTGTCATCCTGAAGGAACAAGTCCGCTGGCGGCGCGGGATCGGGATTGCGATGGCGCTGGGCGGCGTGCTGCTGGCGGTCGCCTCGCCCACCGGATGGGAGAACAGCACCGGGCTGCTGTTCGTGTTTGCCGGAGCATTGGTGGGGGCGCTGGGATCGGTCTATCTCAAGACCATCGAATTGTCCGCGCTGCGGCTGATGGCGTGGGCGGGGTTTTTCTCCACCCTGCTGCTGTTCCCGCTCAGCCTGCTGCTGGAAAGCGGGCAGCTTGCCGCCACTCTGGCAGAACCTTGGGAACTGGCGGCGGCGGTGCTGTTTTCGGGCCTCGTCGTCTCGGTGCTGGCGCACACGCTGTATTTCCGCATCCTGCAGGCGAACGAAGCGGGCGTGGTCGCGCCGATCACGCTGCTGACCCCGATCTTCACCATAATGATGGGTGCCACCATCACCGGCGACGATGTGGGCGGACTGATGCTGGCGGGCGCAGCAATGGCGGTGGCGGGCGTGCTGGTGATCGCGGTGCGGCCAAGCACGGCGATGTTCAAGGGGCTGCTGGTGCGGCCCCGGATTTAGCAGGCAGATTCAGGCTCAGTCGAACCCGACGCCGAGGAATCCCGGCTTGGGCCCATTCCACTCGCCCGCGGGAACAGGGGTCTCGTCCTCGTTGCGGTAACGCTGCTTGCGTTCGTCCTTGTGGACCTCCGCACGCGGTTCTGCACGCGGCTCTGTGCGGGCGCGCGGCTCGCGCTTGGCTGGATCGGGTTTTTCGGTCCGTGCGGCGCGCTCCGGGCGGGGCTTGCCTTCGGGCTGCTTGCGCGGGGCGCGCTTCGGCTTTTCGGCCGCTGCAGCTTCCGGTACAGCGTCCGACACTTCGTTCGCTGCCGGAGCCTTCGCCGCACCCTTTGCCGCACCCTTTGCCGGAGCCGCCGACTTGGGCAGTTCCACCCGCACATCCTTCTTGCCGAAGACGGGGATGACGGTGCCGGTCAATTTCTCGACATTCTCGATCGCTTCGACATCACCCTCGGCCACGAAGGTGAAGGCGCGGCCCTTGTTGCCCGCGCGGCCGGTGCGGCCGACGCGGTGAACGTAATCGTCCGGGTGCCACGGGGTATCGTAGTTGAAGATGTGCGATACGCCCTTGATATCCAGCCCGCGCGCGGCGACATCGCTGGCGACCAGGATGTTGATGACGCCATCCTTGAACCGCTGCAATTCGGCGTTGCGGGTGGCCTGATCGATATCGCCGTGGATTTCGCCCGAGCGGAATCCGTCACGCTGCAAGGCCTTGTTGAGTTCGCGGACGGTGGTTTTGCGGTTGGAAAACACGATCGCGGTATCGACCAGATCATTGCGCAACAGCCAGGTCAGCGTGCTGAGCTTTTCGCGCGCTTTCACCGGGATCTTGAAGGCGGTGATATTTTCATTGGTGGAAGCCGCGCGGCTCACCTCGATGCGCTTGGGATTGTTCAGAAACTTCTTAGCCAGATGAGCGATAGGCGGCGGCATGGTGGCCGAAAACAGCATCGTCTGGCGCTGTTCGGGCAGTTTTTCGCAGATGAATTCGATATCGGGAATGAAGCCCATGTCGAGCATCCGGTCCGCCTCGTCGATCACCAGCAATTCGCAGCCGTTGAGCATGATCTTGCCGCGTTCGAACAGATCCATCAGCCGCCCCGGCGTGGCGATCAGCACGTCGACGCCTTCGTTCAACGCCTTGATCTGATCGCCCATCTGCACGCCGCCGATCAGCAGCGCCATCTTCAGATCGTGATTGACGCCGTATTTCTCGAAATTCTCCGCCACCTGCGCGGCCAGTTCGCGCGTGGGTTCCAGGATCAGCGAGCGCGGCATCAGCGCGCGGCGGCGGCCGTTGGCCAGCACATCGATCATCGGCAGCACGAAGCTCGCGGTCTTGCCCGTCCCCGTCTGGGCGATGCCGATCATGTCCTTCATCATCAGCACGGCGGGAATCGCCTCCGCCTGAATTGGCGTGGGCACGGTATATCCGGCCGCTTCCACGGCACGAAGCAATTCGGGAGAAAGGCCGAGATCGGCGAATGTTGTCAAAATATCTGTTTCCGGAAAACTGGCCGCCGCGCCCCTGCGCAATGGCATCGAGCCGCGCCCTACGCGCCGCTTTGGTGAAAAGTCAAGATTTACGGATAGGGTGCGCGGGCGGATTTGCCGGGCTGTGCCTAGTTGGCAACGGCCACCAGCCGGGTGAAATCGGCCACCTGGCAACTGGCACCGGCGCGCGATTGCAACCGGTCCCTGCTCACGCACAGCCGCGCATCGTCGCTGCGTTCGATATAGAAACCGGCATAAAAAGCGCGCGCGCTGCAGCCGTTGGCCAGTTGGGCGGCGATGATCTGATCGGAACTGGTGAAAAACAGCAGGCGGTTATCACTGGTGGGCTGTACGCCGATCACCGCTTCGGCATCGATGCAATCGCCGTGGTTCACTTCGGCATAGCTGTTGCGCATCGGGCGGCGCGGCAGATCCGCCAGCATCTGCGTGCGCGCCTCGGGCGCGGCGGGTCCGACGCGGATAACCACGCGCTGCCGGATGCGC
>JBGSLI010000182.1:0-3772 GCA_041740775.1 Alteraurantiacibacter sp.
CCGCCATCGGCAAGGCGCATGGGCGGATCGATGTGCTGGTCAACGCCGCCGCCTTTGCGGTGTTTGCCGGGTTGGAGGAAATGACCTACGCCCAGTGGCGGGCGACCCTGCGCGGCGAACTGGACATCGTCTTCCTCTCCACCCGCGCCGCCTGGCCGTGGCTGAAGGCGGGCGGCTCGGCCTCGATCATCAATTTCGCCTCAGCCAATGCCCGCCACGCGCTCGAAGGTTCGGCCGCGCTGGCGCATTGCGCAGGCAAGGGCGGAGTGCTGGCGATGACTCGCCAGCTGGCGATGGATGGGGCAGCCCACGGCATTCGCGCCAACACCATCAGCCCCGGCTTCATCCTGACCGAGGCGACGCGCGCGCACATGGCAGCAGAGCCCGCACTGAAGGAACGCGTGCTGGCCAAAAACATGATCAAACGGCTGGGCGAACCTGCAGACGTGGCATGGTGCGCCACCTGGCTGGCCAGCGACGAGGCGCGCTATGTCACCGGGGGCGATTTCCCCGTCGATGCCGGGGCCACCGCCTGGTAAATTGAGCTTGTGGCGCAGGATGGGGATGGGATAACCGCCAGGCTTCACAGCTTTGCCATACTCCATCGCTAGGCCGCCACCATGATGAAAACGCTACCCTTCGCCCTTGCCGCCGGAACGCTGGCGATTGCCGTTCCTGCCCATGCCTGGGGGCCGACCGGCCACCGCGTCAGCGCGCAGATTGCCGAGGACAATATCAGCGGGCGCACGCGGGCGGAAATTACCGCGATCCTGGGGCCTGAAGGCCTGCCCGAAGCGAGCACCTGGCCCGATGAGGAGCGATCCAACCCCGCGCCGTTCTGGCAGGAGGAGGCGGGGCCGTTCCATTACGTCACCCTGCCTAGCGGCAGCAGCGTCGATGCGCTTGTCCACCCGCCCGAAGGCGACGCGCTGACCGCGCTCCAACGTTTCACCGCCACGCTGCGCGATGCCAATGCCACGCGCGCGGAAAAGGCGCTGGCGCTGCGTTTTGTCGTGCATATCGTATCCGATCTGCACATGCCGCTGCACGCGGGCAGTGGCACCGACCGGGGCGGCAATGATTTTCTGGTCGACTGGTTTGATACGCCCACCAATCTGCACTGGGTGTGGGATGAAGGGATGATCCTGCGCCAGCAATTGTCGTGGTCCGAATATGCCGAAAGGCTGCAACGCCGCATCTGGCCGGGTGAGGTGATCGGCTGGTGGGACCCTGATCCCGCCACCTGGATTTCCGAAAGCGCGGATCTGCGTGACCGGATCTATCCCGCGCCGAGCGAAGAATTCGGCATGGGCACCGCCGCATCGCCTGCAATCCTGCGTTATCGCTATCACTGGGAATGGATGCCGGTGGCCGAAGACCGGCTGGCGCGATCGGGCATAAGGCTTGCGGCCTATCTTGATAAGGTGTTTGCTCAGCAACCCTGACACGGCCCGCGCTTTGCGCTACCGCTTCGGGCAGAACCGCTTGAAACGGAGCATTTGTGACCACCAAGATCGACGAAATCGATAGCATTCTCGACCAGCTCGAAGCGATTGCGGACGCTTCGCGCGGCAATCTTGTCCAGGCCTTGCGCAATTACGCCGATGGCCGCATCGCGCCCGGACAGGCGGAGCGCGCGCGCGGCATCTTCGCCTATCCCGAACTGACGCTGCATTATGCCGATGATGATCGCGATGGCCATCCCGCGCGGTCCTATGCGCGGCTGAACCAGGCGGGGACCTACCGCAGCTCGATCGCCGATCCGGCGCTGTTCCGGCCCTATCTGCGCGAGCAATTGCAGCATCTGGTGCGCGATTACCCGGTCGAACTCGAAGTCGGCCGTTCGCGCGATGAAATCCCCTATCAATACGTCCTCGATGCCGGCGAGCTGGAGCTTAAGGGGCTGGGCAGCGCCGAACTGACGCGCCATTTCCCCGCTTCCGATCTGATCAAGATCGGCGATGAGGTGGTGGACGGGACATGGCGGGGCGATGGCTCCGGCACCCGCCCGCTATCGCTGTTCGATGCGCTGCGCACCGATTTCAGCCTGGCGCGGCTGCGGCATTATACCGGCACCCCGGCGGGGCATTTCCAGCGTTATGTCCTGTTCACCAATTACATCCGCTATGTCGAGGAATTCATCGATTTTTCGCTCGCCGCGCTGGCCGATCCCGATAGCGGTTATGAAAGTTTTTCCGCCCCTGGCGCGCTGATCGAACGCGGCGATACCGATGGCGCGCGCGCGCGGGTGACCGATGGCACCTGGCGCAAACACCAGATGCCCGCCTATCATCTGGTCGGCCCGGAAAATTCGGGCATCACGCTGGTCAATATCGGCGTCGGCCCGTCCAACGCCAAGACCATCTGCGATCACATTGCGGTGCTGCGGCCCGAAGTATGGCTGATGATCGGCCATTGCGGCGGGCTGCGCCCCAGCCAGACGATCGGCGATTACGTGCTCGCCCATGCCTATCTGCGCGATGACAATGTGCTCGACAATGAAATCCCAACCGAGATTCCGATCCCGCCGATTGCCGAAGTGCAGACCGCGATGTTCAAGGCGGCGCTCAACATCACCGGCGACAGCGAGGAACAGCTCAAACGCCGCCTGCGGACCGGCACGGTAGTGACCACCGATGATCGCAACTGGGAACTGCATTACACCCGCTCCGCGCTGCGCTTCAACCAGAGCCGGGCGGTGGCGATCGACATGGAATCGGCCACGGTGGCGGCGCAGGGCTATCGTTTCCGCGTCCCCTACGGCACGCTGCTGTGCGTATCGGACAAGCCGCTGCATGGCGAGATCAAGCTGCCGGGGCAGGCCAATGCCTTTTACGAACGATCGATCAGCCAGCACCTGCGCATCGGCATCGAGGCGCTGGCGCTGCTGAGCAAGGAAGGCGGCAGCTTCCACAGCCGCAAGCTGCGCAGTTTTGACGAACCGCCGCTGCGATAGGCACGATTACCGCTGACGCGCATCCGGGTTACCCGGCCCCATCGCCGCGCCCGCCAGCGTTTCGGCCTCCAACAGCAGTTCGTCATCGCCTGTGCCGTGGGGCACGCTTTCGCGGCCGATCATCACCATGATCGGCACTGCCAGCGGGCTGACGCTTTCGAGCACCACATGATCGAGCCTGCCGTGGGCGGTTTCGAGCAATTCGGCCAGCCGCCCGATGTCGGTCATCCTGGTGCGGGCATCGGCCCAGGCGGCCTCGATCAGCAGGTGCCGGGGTTCATACCGGCGCAGCACGTCATAGATCAGATCGGTGCTGAAGGTGACCTGTCGCCCGCTCTTCTTGCGGCCCGGATGCTGGCGTTCCACCAGCCCGCCGATCAGCGCCACTTCGCGAAAGGCGCGGCGCAGAAGGTGCGAATCCTCCACCCAGTCGATGAATTCATCGGTAAGGATATCGGGCGAGAGCAGCGCGCGCGGGTCTGCCACCGGGCGCAATCCCCACACGCCAAGCGCATAATCATTGGCGACAAAGCCTCCCGGCATCAGGCCCGTCGCCTCCATCCGCGCGGTGATGAGCATTCCCAAAGACTGGTTCGCGTTCCAGCCGGTGAAAGTGTAGAACACGCTGTAATAGCGCCCCGCGTGGGGGAAGCTTTCCACCAGCAGATTGTCCGGCCCCGGCAGATGGCTGCGCCAGTCCTGCACCTCCAGCCATTCGCGCACGTCATCGGGAAAGCGCGCCCAGCCCGCGCGATCGGTCAGCAGCGCGCGCACCCGTGCCGCCAGATGGGTGGTGAGCGGCAGGCGCAGCCCGCC
>JBGSLI010000183.1:0-1501 GCA_041740775.1 Alteraurantiacibacter sp.
CATCGCCGATGCGGCGGTGGACGAGACCCGCAGCCTTGTCGCAAGGCGCGGCCGGGCCAGCCAGGTGGGCGCACGCAGCGGCAATACGCCCGATCCCGGCATCGTCGCCATCGCCGCCATTCTCACCGATTGGTGCAATTCCTTCGGCCCCGGCCGAACCGCCACCGCGCCCGAAGTGGCCAAAGCCACGGCCTGATTCTGCAAGTTACTGGAGAGGAAATACCATGAAGAAATTCGTCAACGATCCCGCTAATTTCGTGCCTGAATTCATGGCCGGCGTGCTGGCCGCAAATCCCGATCTGCTCGAAGGCAATCTGGAATTCCAGATGATCAAGCGCAGGGATGCCCCGCGCGACGACAAGGTATCGGTGGTGCAGGGATCGGGTTCGGGCCACGAACCCGCGCATGTGATGGCGGTCGGCCCCGGAATGCTCGATGGCGCGTGCCAGGGCCCGGTATTCGCCGCCCCGCCGGTGGATGCCTGCTATGAAACGATCAAGGCGCTGGCAACGCCCGCAGGCGTGCTGGTGCTGGTGAACAATTATCAGGGCGACCGGATGGCGTGGGATACCGCGGTGGAACTGGCGCAGGCGGAGGATATCCGGGTCGATCAGTTCATCATCAACGATGACGTGGCGGTGAAGGATTCGCTCTATACCGTGGGCCGTCGCGGGGTGGCGGGCAATTTCTTCGTGATGAAGGCCTGCGGTGCCGCCGCCGAGGAAGGCCAGAGCCTGGAGGCGGTGAAGGCGGTGGCCGAAAAGGTGAACGCCAATGTCCGCACGATGGGCCTCGCGCTCACCAGCTGCATTCCGCCCGCCAAGGGCACGCCGATTTTCGAAATCGGGGATGACGAGATGGAAGTGGGCGTGGGCATCCACGGCGAACCGGGCCGCGAACGCACTAAGATGAAAAGCGCCGACGAGATCACCCAGATCCTGTTCGATGCGGTGGCAAGCGACCTGCCGTTCAATGCAGGCGACCGCGTGGCGCTGATGGTCAATGGCCTCGGCGGCACGCCGCCGGCCGAACTTTACGTGCTCTACAACAAGGCCGCGCAATTATGCGCCGATCGCGGGCTTGTCGTCGCGCGCAATTACGTGGGCGAATATTGCACCGCGATCGAAATGGCGGGCTGTTCGATCACCCTCTTGAAGCTGGATGACGAGATCGAAAAATACCTGGCCGCCCCGGCCACCACCGCCTGCCGGATTTTCTGAACCGCCCGCAGCGAAATGCAGAAACGCCCGGTCTTCCATGCGGAAGGCCGGGCGTTTGCCTGTGGCAGGATTGCCCGGTCAGAATCCCAGATTGAGGCCGAACTTCACGATCCGCCCGTAATCGAGAAAGGCGCGGCCTTCATCGGCATAGAGATAGCGCCGCGTCGCCGCATTGGTGGTGCTCGCCCCGGCATAGCTCACCAGCGGATCGTCCACACCCGCAGCGGGCCCGTGGATATGGCGGGCGAGCATCGTGCCTGAAGTGGAATACTCGCCTACGA
>JBGSLI010000184.1:0-5489 GCA_041740775.1 Alteraurantiacibacter sp.
ATGCGATCGGCCTGCCGGTGCTTTATGCGATCGCGGTGGCGCTCGGCATCGCGCGGGCCTTTGCCGGGCCGGCCTTATCCGCGCTTGCGCCCAATCTGGTGCCGCCTGCCATCCTGCCCAATGCCATCGCGCTCAGTTCCATCGCCTGGCAATTGGGCATGATCGTGGGCCCGGCGGTGGGCGGGGTGCTGTATGAACTTGTGCCCGCATTGCCCTATGCGGCCGCCGGTGGGCTGTTTGCGGTATCGATCATCGCGCTGTCCTTCATCGGCCATGTTCCGCGCGGCAGCCCGCGCAGCACCGATCACCCGATCCGCCAGATCCGCGAGGGGTTGAGCTATGTCGGGCGCAACAAGATGGTGCTCGGCTCGATCACGCTCGATCTGTTCGCTGTGTTTCTGGCCGGGGCCACCGCGCTGTTCCCCGTTTATGCGCGCGACATTCTGCAAGTGGGCGCGAGCGGACTGAGCCAGCTGGCGATGGCGCCCGCCGTGGGTGCAGCGATCACCGCGCTGTGGTTCTCCTTCCGCCCGCTCAGGCACAATGTCGGTCCCCGGATGCTGTGGTCTGTGGCCGTCTTCGGCGCGGCAACGGTGGTGTTCGGCCTGTCCACATCGATGCCGCTGAGCCTGGCGATGCTGTTCATCGTGGGCGCGGCGGACATGTTCTCGGTCTATATCCGCCAGTCGCTGATCCAGTTGCACACCCCCGATGACCGGCGCGGCCGCGTTTCCGCCGTCTCGCAGATGACGATCAGCGCCAGCAATGAATTCGGCGATTTCTTTTCCGGCAGTCTGGCTTTCCTGTTCGGCCCGGTGGCCGCTGTTGTAGTTGGCGGGACAGGGGCGATAATAACCGTGATGGTGTGGGCACGGCTGTTTCCCGTACTGCGCACGACGCGGACCTTCGATCCGCCTGAAGAGTTGCTGGATGACACGCCGCCCAAACCCGAACCCGAAACCGCGAAACAAGGGGTCTGAACCATGAAATACGACAACATCCTGCAATCCATCGGCAACACGCCGCATATCCGCCTTGCGCGCCTGTTCCCCGATCACGAGGTGTGGGTGAAGAGCGAGCGGGCCAATCCCGGCGGATCGATCAAGGACCGGATCGCGCTCGCCATGGTGGAGGCGGCGGAACAATCGGGCGCGTTGCAGCCCGGCGGCACCATCGTCGAGCCGACCAGCGGCAATACCGGCATCGGCCTGGCCATGGTGGCGGCGGTGAAGGGCTACAAACTCGTGCTGGTGATGCCCGAAAGCATGAGCCTCGAACGCCGCCGCCTGATGCTCGCCTACGGTGCCAGCTTCGCGCTGACGCCGAAGGAAAAGGGCATGAAGGGCGCGCTCGAACGCGCCGCCGAACTCACTGCCGAAACCGACGGCGCTTGGATGCCCCAGCAATTCGAGAACGAGGCCAATCCGGCAATCCATGCGCGCGCCACGGCGCAGGAAATCATCGCCGATTTCGCCAATGATCCGATCGACGTGCTGATCACCGGGGTCGGCACCGGCGGGCATCTGACCGGCTGTGCGGAGGAAATGAAAAAGGTCTGGCCGGGGCTGAAGGCCTATGCGGTGGAACCCGAACTTTCGCCGGTGATTTCGGGCGGCCAGCCCGGCCCGCACCCGATCCAGGGCATCGGTGCAGGCTTCATTCCCGGCAATCTGCACACAAGATCAATCGACGGGGCGATTACCGTGGGGGCCGAGGCGGCAAAGGACATGGCCCGCCGCTGCGCCACCGAGGAAGGCATGCTGGTGGGCATATCGAGCGGTGCCACACTGGCCGCGATTGCCGCCAAACTGGGCGATCTTCCCGCAGGCGCGCGCGTCATGGGCTTCAATTACGATACCGGAGAACGATACCTGTCGGTGCCCGATTTCCTGCCGGTGGAATAGGCTGAGCGCGGTGCACTTCGGACGCAGACAATTCGTGGCCGGGGGCGCGGCGGGCTTGCTTGCTGCCTGCGCACCAATGGGCACCTTGCGCAGTGCTGGCGGCCTGGCCCTCCCCACTCTGCCTCCGCTGGACTTCGATCCCGCACGACTGATGCGCGTCACCGTGTGCCTGCGCCCGTTCCGCGCCGTGGGGCCACGGCTTGAAGCCGAGCGGGTGGGCGAGAAACTGGTAGTACACAATTACGGACACGGCGGATCGGGCTGGTCGCTCAGTTGGGGCTGCGCGGAAGAAGCCGCCGCGCTTACCCTGGCAGGCGAAGCACGGCGCGTGGCGGTGATCGGCGCAGGCGTGATCGGCATGACAACCGCACTCCGGCTCACCGAAATGGGCGCACAGGTGACGCTCTACGCTGCCGAATTCACTCCAGATACCCGCTCCGCCCGCGCCACCGGAGTCTGGTCGCCATCTAGCCGGATCGGGCTTTCGGACGCGATGGATCAGGATGCAAACAGCCGTTGGGAAGGCTGGGCGCGGCGATCGTGGGTGGTGCACCAGCAGATGCTGGGGCTGTCGGGCGATCCGGTCGAATTCCTCACGCAGTACAATTTATCCGGCGGCGAGGAGCCCGATGTTGACGCCACCCGTCCCTACGCCCGGCTCGGCTCGCGGCTGCGCGATCTCACTCCGCGCTGGCCCGAACTGGCCGAAGCGGCCAATCCCTTCCCCGGACACACGGTGGTGGCAGGGCAGCAGATGGTGTTCAACGTGGCGGAGTATTCCGACTGGCTGACCCAGATGCTGCTGCTGCGCGGCGGGCGAATGGTGCGCCGCACCTTTCCCGATCGCGCCGCCGTGCTGGCGCTGGAAGAACCCGTGGTGGTCAACTGCACAGGCTATGGCGCGCGCAATCTGTGGGGCGATGCAAGCGTGGTGCCGGTGCGCGGGCAGATCAACTGGCTAATGCCGCAGCCCGAGGCCCGCTATGCGCTGTATTATGACGCGGTGCAGGCAATCTCCCGTCGTGACGGCGTGGTGGTGCAATATCTCGGCCCCAACGACGACTGGGGCTATGGCGAGGTGGACGAGACACCCGATCCGGCGGAAACGATGCGGGCGCTGGCGCGGATGGGACAGGTGTTTGCATGAGCGGCTTCGGGAGGATCGCCCCTTCCGGTGACGGCATATTTTGCCATGAGCAACTTGCGCCCCTGAGCGGGGACAGGTGCTTCAGGATGCCATCGGAAGATACAGCCGGTCCATCGGCACCGATTTCCCGTCGTCCTGCATGATCCGCACGTGGTGGCGGCGCAGCAGCCGCGGGCGGCTGACTCCGCAACTGTGCGCGATCATTTGCACTTCGTGGATCACATTGCAGCAGTAATTGGCCACCTTGGTCGCCTTGTCCGCCGGGTCCAGCCCCTTTTGCAGGCGCGGATTGTGCGTGGTGATCCCGGTGGGACAGGTGTTGCGGTTGCACTTCAGCGCCTGAATGCAGCCGAGCGAGAACATGAACCCGCGCGCCGACACTACGAAATCGGCTCCGGCAGCAATCGCCCAGGCCACTTCGGCCGGATTGACCAGCTTGCCCGCGGCGATAACCCTGATGCGATCACGCAGGCCGTGCTTTTCCAGCAGATCGACCACCAGCGGCAGGCTTTCGGCGATCAGCAGGCCGACATTGTCCATCAGCGGCATCGGCGCTGCGCCGGTTCCGCCATCGCCGCTGTCGATGCTGATGAAATCGGGCGCGCTTTCAATCCCGCGCAGGTGAATTTCCGTCGCCATCTCCTCGATCCAGCCGTGCGCGCCGATCACCGCCTTGATCCCCACCGGCTTGCCCGTCACATCACGGATGTGGCCGATCATGTCGAGCAACTGGCCTGCATCGTTGATTTCGGGATGGCGATTGGGCGAGATAGAATCCTGTCCGGCAGGAATGCCGCGAATCTGCGCGATTTCGGGCGTCACCTTTACTGCCGGAAGGATGCCCCCCTTGCCCGGCTTGGCCCCCTGGCTCAGCTTCAATTCGAACATCCGCACCTGATCGAGCGCGGCCACTTCGCGCAGTTTCGCATCGCTCAGCCGCCCTTCGGCATCGCGCACACCGTATTTGGCGGTGCCGATCTGCATAACGATATCCGCCCCGCCCGAAAGGTGGTGCGGCGACAGCCCGCCCTCGCCGGTGTTGAGCCAGCAACCCGCAATCTTCGCCCCGCGCGACAAGGCCTGCACCGCCGGGGTGGACAGTGCGCCGAAGCTCATGCCCGAAATGTTGAAGAAGGACGGCGCATCATAGGGCGTCCGGCAATAAGGGCCGATCAGCAGCGGCTGCATCGATACCGCTTCTTCCTCCAGCTTGGGATAGGGGCAATTGAGGAAAATCACCGATCCGGGGTGACCCAGATTGCGCGTGGAACCGAAGGCGACGGTATTGTTTTCCGCCCGCGCCGCCCGATCCACCCAATCGCGCTGCGCCCGGTTGAAGGGCATTTCCTCGCGGTCCATGGCGAAGAAATACTGGCGGAAAAATTCGCCCAGGCTGGAAAAGATGGCGCGGAACCGCCCGATCACCGGATAATTGCGCCGCACCGCATCGCGCGTTTGCGAAATGTCGATCACGAAGATCACAAGGATGGCGGCGACGATGAAGCCGATGACCACGATGAAGGTGGTGGCCATTCCTTCAAGTGTAGGTGTAAAATGGATGGTATCGCCCCTTGAAATGCTGCCCGTTCTCACCGGAAAACGCCGCCTGATCCAGCTTCGCTCCAGCCCTGTGCGAGGTTACCTTTACATATCGAATTACCTTAGGCCGAAGCGCTGCCTTGGGCAGGCCGCACAGATCAGCCCTGCCGCAGAAACGCAGCTTCGGGCATCGCCATCAGATTGCCTGCACCTGCCGCCACCCGCCGCCGCAAACTTGCCGTCAGCGGCAGGGCGTTTTGCGCATAATGGCGTGCGGTGATGATCTTGGCGCGGGCGAATTCGTCCTCGCGCCCGGCGGCGATCGTGGCCATGCGCGCCCACATCCAGCCAATCGATATCACGCCGATCATCTGCATGAAGGCATAGGCCCCTGCACCCAGATGATCGGGATCGCGCGCCGCGCCTTCCAGCAGCGATTGCGCGGCGGCCTGCGTATCGGCCAGCGCGGCTTCCATCGGCGCGGCGATCCAGGCGGGGGCATTGGCAAGGTCTGCCGCGATCATACCGGCAAAGCGCATTGCCACCTTGCCGCCGTCCCTGGCCAGCTTGCGCCCGGCAAGGTCCATCGCCTGCACCCCGTTGGCACCTTCGTAGATCATCCCGATGCGGGCATCGCGCACGATCTGTTCCATGCCCCATTCCCTGACATAGCCGTGCCCGCCAAAGATCTGCTGCATGTCCACCGCGGTTTCGAACCCGCGATCGGTGCCATAGGCTTTGAGCACCGGGGTGAGGAAAGAAACCAGCGCATCGGCCTCGGCGCGTTCTTCCGCGCTTGCCGCGCCGTGCGAGCGGTCGATCTGCATCGCGGTCCACAGCACCAGCGCGCGGAACCCTTCGGCAAAAGCCCGCGCATCCAGCAGCAGGCGGCGCACATC
>JBGSLI010000185.1:0-42761 GCA_041740775.1 Alteraurantiacibacter sp.
CCGTGCCGCCCGGCGTCTGCATCCCGTCAAGCCGCCCGCCGCCCGGTGCCGCCGCGCCGAACACATGCGGCACCAGCGCATTGACAAAACCCATGTCGCCTTCGGGTCCGAGATAGGCCTTGGTCGGCTGTTGTTCCACCAGTCGCCGTTCCGCGCCCTTGATCGCGGCGAACACCGGCGTATCGCCATCGGCGGTGCGATAGACACCCACGCCAAGGTCGATCTTTGCCGGCCTGTCGTCGGCGTTATACAGCTTGATCAGCGCCAGCAGCGCATCGGGGGCTTGTTGGTCGAGTCGGTCGATCATGATGACCGGCTCCATGCCGGTGCCGCCGCCTTACTGCAAGACGGCACTGATTTGTGCTGGACATTGGCGCGCAGGCTCGGCGCCAAAGGATGGCGGGCCGGATCGCCCCCCATCCTCACCACGGGTCAGAACGGCAGCCATTTCTGTTCGCGGCTGAAGCGCATGTAGCCTGCGTTCACCCCCAGTCGCAGCCCCGCGCCCACGCGAATGGGGATCATCACGATATCGCCCCGGCGCACATAGCTGGCGGTGAATCCGCCGACGAAATAGGCCTGCCCTTCGCCTGCGGGAAAGCGTTCGTAAAGGTCATCGGTATCGAAGAGATTATACACCAGCACGAAGGTATTGCCGGCGTTGGCCCCCAGATCGAAACCGATCGAAGGGCCGGTCCAGTAAACCGGCATATTGCCTTCCACAGCGTGATAAAGCGTTCCCGAACCATAACGCACGCCCAGCACGACCGCACCGCCCGCTTCGCGCCCGACAATATAGCCGTTGGGTTCTCCCTGATCGGCCAGGATGTTCTGGATCAGCCGCGCCAGCCCCTCGGCGCCCTGCCCGAACAGGCCTTCGGCGGCACCGATAAGATCATCCTCGGCATAGGTGACCGGCTGCTGCTGTGCGGTTTGAGCCGGCGCGGAATCGACCGTGGTTGCCACCGTCTCCTGCGGGCCGACCGCGGCATCGGCGGAGGGATCAGCCGGAGGCAGGTCGAGCGCCGGGCGTGCTTCCTCGCTCTGGTAACGCGGCGTTGCCTCTTCAAAGGCGTATCCGCTGCCATATTCCCCGCCGCTTGCCGGTGCCGGGCTGGCAGTGTCGAGCAGATCGGCATCGATCACCGCGTCGGGATCGACGGTCTGCATTCCCTGTGCCGCAGCAGGGGCGGCGGCAAGCGCCAGCGCCGCGGCCAGCAATGGCGCAGCCAGCGCCGATGCGGCAAGGCGGAAGCTGCGGGTGAAATTCATATTCATGGCCAGGTCCCCTTCGACACGGGCAAAAGTGTGCGCCCGCACCAGAATCCCTTGCGCCTGAAGCGGCAATGAATAGTCGGCCAAGCGAATCGGATTTGCGGTGAACCGAAACCGCGCGATCGGTTGCAATGCACGCTTGAAGCCTGCGCCCCCCCTCGTTATAGCGCGCGACTTGCCGCTGGGTCCGGAGACGTGGGTGAGTGGCTGAAACCAGTTCCCTGCTAAGGAACCATACCTCTATCGGGGTATCGAGGGTTCGAATCCCTCCGTCTCCGCCAAATACGCTTTCCCAGACCATCCCATAATGCCCCAAAACCGCAGAAATGCGCTGTTTGTGGAATTTTCGTCGTCCACATAAATCCCTATATGTTCCCTTGCATCCGACATAGAGTGTGGGTCTGAGTGTGGGTCTGAAGGGAAGAGGCGATGGGAAGATTGACGTCAATGGGGATCAAGAATCTGGCGGAACCGGGGCGCTATTCCGACGGCGAGGGTCTGATCCTCAAACTCGCCGGAAAAGGCAAAGGCAGCTGGATCGTCCGGGTCCAGGTCAATGGTAAGCGCCGAGACATCGGATTGGGCACCCTCGCCAACCTTCCTTTGGCAGCCGCTCGAGAAGCAGCGAGAGCCCTGCGCAAAGAGATGAAAGCCGGAGTCGACGTTCTGGCAGAGCGTGAGAAGGAAGCATTGGTAATTCCCAACTTCCGCGACGCTGCCAAGCTGGTCCATGATGAACACAAAGCCGCGTGGAAGAACGGCAAGCATCAGGCGCAATGGATCAACACGCTCGAAACCTATGCCTTCCCGACTTTGGGCGACAAACTCGTTTCGGAGATTGACGGACCGGCTATTCGTGATGCGCTCTCTCCAATCTGGCTGACCAAGCCAGAAACCGCGAGGCGCGTACGGCAGCGAATCGGTTCGGTGCTCGATTGGGCCTGTGCGAAGGGGTTTCGCGAAACCGAGGCACCGATGCGCTCGGTAATCCGTGGGTTGCCTCGCCAGCCCAAGAAGCAAGGCCACTTCGCCGCGATGCCCTACCCAGACCTTCCCGCGTTCGTCGCATGGCTGCGTGATCGCTCGTCGGTCGGCCGTCTAGCCTTGGAATTCCTGATCCTGAACGCCTCACGCTCCGGCGAAGTTCGCGGCGCGCGCTGGAGCGAAATCGACCTCAAGAAGTCGCTCTGGACGATACCCGCCGAGCGCATGAAAGCAGGGACGGTCCACGTTGTCCCGCTATCGGAAGCGTCATTGGACGTCCTCGGGCGGGCAACGGACTTTCGCTCTCCCATTGGCGATCTGGTCTTTCCAGGGCAGAATCCCCGTCGCCAACTTTCGGACATGACCCTGCTCAAGATCCTGCGGGACAAAGGTGACGAATATACGGTACATGGCTTTCGCTCGTCATTTCGCGACTGGGCGGCAGAAAAGACGAACTACCCAGGCGAGATAGCAGAAGCCGCCCTTGCTCATACGATCGCCAACAAGGTCGAAGCGGCCTATCGGCGCACGGATTTCCTCGACAAGCGGAGGCCTTTGATGGCTGATTGGTCGGAATTCGTAGCATAGTGAATGCAAGCTAGGGACCGGACACTCTTTTGTCGTCAGTCCGGCTTGTCGAGTTTGCTCGCAAACAAAGCTGACGTGATGTCGTTGACGATCGTCCCTGCATCAGCGGATAATGTAACTTGAACGTAGGGCAAAGCTGGAGCCGGCCCGGAACTGACCCAACGGCGTGAGTCTGAAATGCGTCACATTGGCATCGCATCCATCTGAATCGGGAACCGGCACATAAGTCCAGCTCGTACCGTTGTCGTTTGAGAAGGCGAGCGAATCTCCGGCATCGCCGAGCGCGACATAGCCCAGCTCCAGCCCGGAAGAAGGCGATCCGTCCAGGAATACCAGCGGCTGGCCCGAACCATTGGTATCGAAACAGATTTTCGCATTGTCTGGTCCATCGTCGGTGATCACTACGCTGCCATCGTCAGCAGGCGATACACCGCTGTTGCTTATCGTTATGAGATAATCCACCAAGGCTCCCGGAATTCTGCGGGGTTGCACAGCGCCATTGACCGGATCGCTGGCAATGGAACTGACCTTTGCTACCGACAGGTCGGCAAACGGATTGCACATGGAAATATCGTGAATGGCTATTGCCTGGCCATCCGGATCGGCTGGCGCAGTATTGGCATTGCCGTATATCATGGTGATCGTATCGACCGGCTGCGAGAAGGTGACCACAACATTTCCGTCACCTGTAGACTCCGATGCCCCGCTATCGCCAACCGCACTGTTGCCAACGACGTAATTCGTGATGCCATTGGTAAGCGTGGGGAAGACGACAGCGTCCTGATAGCTGCCGGTTACCGTCAGCTTATCGGCAAAATCATTGGCGGCAAAATCCACGTCGAAGACGGTGAACTGCGCCCCGGCAATCGCACTTGAAAACGATATCGTGGTGGTTGCCGTCTGATTGACGGTGGCGAAGTCAAGAAACTGGTGGAGCGATTGCTGGGTTGGAGCAAGCCCACCCGAATTGGTGTTGGTAAGCGAAGGCGAAAGGCCGCCGAAGGTCGCGTCATTGACCCAGGTCCCGGACGCTGAAATATCGAAGCTGACCGTACCGATAGTGGCCACCTGATAGCTGTTTGACAGCGATCCGGAACTCCAACTGCGCGTATCCCAGTCGAATACGCTCGATCCGCGCGGGCACGACAGTACCGGCGGCGTGCCCGCCGTTCTGGTTCCCTGCACGGTAAAATTGGCAGTGGCGTAATCGTCTTCGCTGGCGACCGAATTGCCGGGTATGGAATCGGGATCGAAATTGGGCGATGATTGCACATAGGCGATATTCGAAACGCTTATTCCAGCAGGTGCAACCACAGTTCCTACGAGCGTGATTTGCCGGAATCCGCCCGCAGCGATCGTTGGTATCGTCCAGTTCCCGGAAGCCGGATCATAGCTGCCAAATCCACTGCTGCTGGTGAGGCTGAATCCGGATGGCAGGACATCGTTCACAATCACGTTGCTGGCGTTCGCCGGACCGGCGTTTGCCAGGCGCAACGTATAGCTAATCGAACTGCCGCTGGCCGGCGTGAGATCGCTCACAGTCTTGGTCAGTGACAGATCGGATGTGCTGACGCCGCTTTGCTGCCAGGTGAAATCGGAAAGCCCGATATATTGCCAGTTTCCCGTGGGGTTGCTGCCAGGGCTGCCTTGTCCGAACAGATAGCGAATGCGTACGCGCTTGACCGTCAGGGCACCGAAATTGACTGCGATATTGCCTGTGGTGCTGGTTACTCCACCTGAATATGCGGTACCGTGGAAGCCTTGCAGCCCATTGATCGTGGTCGTGCCAACCGCGCTGCCCAGCGTATAGGCTGAAGTAAGCGAGCGCAGATTTTGCCAATTGCCATTGCCGGTATCGTATTCGATCACAACCGCATCGTGGAAGAAGGGGTTGGTCAAAAAGCGATCGACGTTGGCTATGGTGAAGCGCAAATTGGTAACTGCAGTGTCAAGGGTATAGGTAGATTCGAAAAGATCGCCGGCATCAAATACCGAATGGTCCATATTGTAGAACAGCGTGCCTGTCTGGCTGCCCACCTGGCCGGTATAGTAGGAAAGGATCCCGGCAGAAAAGGAACCCGTAAGGTTGGCATCATTGCCATCGCCATCGGTCACCACTGCGGTGTTGATCGTCACGCTGTTCACGCCGACATTCAGCGTGGTGCCATTGTTGATTGCGCTGAAGTTCGCCTTGCCCAACCCGGTCCAGTCGGCGGTGATCGTGGTTTGCGCGACGGACGCATCAGGGCGCAGCGCCAGGAGTGCGATGCTGGCGACGAGTGCGAACAGGAGGTGGCGGAACAGTCTCATCGGCCAAGTCCCAGGAAGCTGAAGGTATCCGCGTCGAATTTCATGCGTACCGCAGCATAGATGCCTTCATCGGTATTTCGCGCGGCAGTAAAGTCCGGATCGTTGAAACCGGCAAAATTGTATCCCACTGTCAGCAAGACCCCTTCGATAGGTACAAAACCGATATTTGGGCCGATCGCATAACTGGTCGCGCCGTCAAAATCGGCGCGCACTGTGATGCTTGTGCCCAGTTCGATGCCCTCGCCCACACCGAGCCGCGCATCGACTCCGGCAAGCAGCGTGTCGCTGGCGAAATCGAACCCTTCGAACCGGTCGAAATTGTGGCGAAGGCCCAGAAAAACGCCCAATTCGCTGCGGCGAGCGAGACCGGCGACCAAACCATTGCCGTCATGGTCCGCATCATCGAATTCATGCGGCGACCAATTGGCCGAAACGCTACCGATCAGGCGGCTCGATTTGGCATCGCCGTCCACCAGAAGAGCTGTACGCCCGGCAGGGCCGGTCTCCCCGGCAATGGCATCGGTCACCTTGTCGCTGCGAAATTCAATCTTGCTGAGGACAGCGAATTCAGAATCCCCGGGCCGGTGCGCCCAGGCAAGGGCGGCGTCAAAGATCTCCGAATCAGCCCCGTTTTCTCCTTCGGCCTGCGTCCAGGTAAATCCGGAGCCCAACATTCTGCCCTCGCCAAGTTCGCGTATCAAGCCTGCGGTAAAACCTGTCCGATTGGCGAATTCGCCATCCCGGTATTCGCCGCGCGCGGTCGCGTTCCAGCGATCACGGCGCCAGGCCGCACCTACAGTAATTGCCGTGAATTGCTCGAACAGGCCGCCTCCCTGGCCAAACTGGCCTCCGCTCGAAAGCGGTTGCTGGATATTTACCAGGTCATCGGTGGCGGGCGCACCATCGAGTGTCCAGTTGCTGTCGAAGGTTGCATCCAGGCTCAATTCGGGATTGATCTGCAAGGTCTGTGACAGCCCGAAGGCGGCAAAGCTTCGGGCACCCAATTCGGAAATGTCCTGCTGACCGAGGCTGGTGTTGACCAGCCCGCCCATCCACGGGGTGATTTCCAGCCCGCCGCGAAGCGTGCTCGATGTAAACTCGCTACCATCGGCAATTTCATAATTGCCCAGAATGCGCACGTCATTGGTTATCGCGTAACGTGCGCCCAGGCGGTGACGGGTGGGCAGATCGGCAGATTGGGCCTGGTCCAGAGCGATGCTGGTGCTGGCGCTGATTTCCATCCTGTTGTCGAACGCGCGCTGGGTAACGCCGCCTTCCAGAACCGTCGAACTGTTGGTGCTGCTATCGGGCAGGCGGTCGGTGAAATGGGCAAAACCGAGGCGAAAATCGGTGCTGAGGGTGGTATAACCCAGCTCGACTTCGGCTGCCTGACGACGCGCCGCATCGCTCAGGCTTTCATCCTGCCAAACGCTGCCGAGCACGGTCAGGTCTTCGGTCAGGCGGGCACGGGTATCCACGCCGACTTTCCGGCGGCCAAGCTCGACACCATTCTGGTGACCGACACCGAAATCTGTACCGGTCGATCGGGCATAGGCGAGGATATCAAGCGTTCCTGTCTGATGCTGGGCTTCTACAAGCCAGCCGGTCGCGGTAGACTGGTCAGCGCGACTGGCAGCAACTTCGGCCCGAATTTCCGTGGCATCACCGATATAGGCACGAAGATCCAGCCCGCCGATCAGCGTGCGCGGCCCATCGCCCTGGTCACTGATGGCAGTGGTGCCAAGACGCACCGACCCATCTCGGCTTTCCCATTCTGCCCGGATCCCGGCATTCAACTGGCCATCGCCCAGATTGTCTACTTCGTAATCCACCACGATGAACTGCGGGTTCATGTCAAAATCGCGGCTGAGAACGGGCTGGCGGAAGGTGATCGTGCCCGAAAGCGGATCGATGTCATAGTCAGAAAAGCGCGTAAGCACCTGCGATGATACGATGATTTCAGAACGGAAGCGGTCACGCACCTCAAGGGTAACGGTCTCGCTATTGGGAACAATGGAGCGACCGGACAGATCATAAGGACCTGAAATGCCCTGTCCCTGGATCTCGTCTCGGCGGAAACGCGTTCCGATTTGGGCACCGAAACCGCGCACGCTCAATTGCTCCTGCCGCGCCTCTGCCAGAATGCCCGTTGCCACGCGCTGGTAACGGGTCAGGCGCGTTTCATCGAAGCCGCTTTCGAAATCGCCGTACAGAGCATAAAAGCTAGCCGTTTCGATACGGACGTAAAGTTTCTCGCGCGATGCAGCATCAAAGCTGCGGTGCGATCCATCGGCGAAAACGGTATAATAGGCGTCGGGGTCGAGGGTTCCGAGCAGGCGGGCATCGTCTTCCTGCGCCGCGCTGTCATATGCAATGGTGACAAGGTAGCGACCCAGAACCTGGCCTTTGGCGTAAAGTGCAAGGCGCGCATCATCGCCAAGATCGCTCTCGAAATTGCCGACCCGCTCCATATTCTCGGCCACGCTGCGCGCGCCGAGCGTTCCTTCAGCGAGGCCGACAACGGTCCATTCGATATCGCCCGGCACGATCCACGCATCAAGCTGCTGATCGCGGGAGACTTCGCCATCGTCGAACCGGAAATCGAGATGGAGCGAGCCGCTGACCATGGTCGGCGCAAGCTCGATCAGCGCAATGCCATCGCTGCCACCTACCGTCCAGCGCGCAGAGGAGGGCCCGCGACGCGACAATTGATTGATCTGCTGGCGGGCCACTTCCTCGGCGCTCTGATAGGGCGAATTCACGCGGAATTCGCCGGAAACGCCTTCGCGCATGGGGAGGCCTGCGGCATCGAGCACACGGATAGCAACGACAGGCGCAGTGCGGCCATCGGCAACAAGGGTCGATTGTTCGCGCACCAATTCCACGCGGGCAGGAATGGTGGTGAAATGGACTTCGCGTTCGAGTTCGGCGATCACGGCCCCGGCACCGCTTATCACCTGCGCCGTGAGCACTGTGCGCCCCCCATTAAGTGAGACACCACGCCAGTGGCTTACTTCCCAGCGCCCTTCGGCCGGTCGAAGGACGCCTTCGAATGCGAGAGGGCTTATCCGTTCGCCGTCGACAAAGAGATTGACCATCTGGCCGCGACGGTGGCGGATGGCGACGCGGATCGAGGGAGCACGGGGGTTGGCGTCCACGGTGGGAGCGAGCCAGTCGATATCGCCATCGCCGGATGCCAGCCAGTCGACCCCGGCGTCCCCGATCGCAGGCACCGTCTCAGCGATCCCGGATACAGATGGTTCCAATGCGGCAATGTCCGACCCGCTGCGGCCCAGAATGGCCAAAGGTCGGGTCTGCTCGCGCAATTCTGTCAGCACGCCGTCGGGAACCGTAGCGTGGAAATCAACCACCGCCAGCGAACCGCCCTGGCCGGTAACAAGGCGGGAAATCGCGCTGCCCTGGCTGCGGCTCGATCGCGTGCAATCGATAAATTCGCCGCCTTCGGGCAGAGTCATGCGCGAAGCCTGCACGACATGGGTGCCGGGCACGATCCCGTCGAAGTGGTAACGTCCGTCGGCATCGGTTATCGCAAAGCTGCCGTCCTCCATCATCACCCTTATGCCGGGAATACCGATACGCTGCGGTTCATCGCCAATGTCGCAACGCCCGGCAGTGATCCGGCCGATGATCGTCATGTGGCCGGCAATCGTGTCGCGCAGGACTTCCACCGAAGCCGAAGCCTCGCTGTGCCGGCCGACCGAGTCGATGGCGCTGGCGCGGTTTTCCGCGTGTCCGGGCGGGGCATCGGGAGCGACAGTCATCGCATAGGTAACGCGGCGCTCGCCGCCGGCGGCAATCGCTCCCAGAGCGAAAGAAAGCGTCTGGCCATCATCGGCGATGTCTACCGCGTCATCCAGCGCCGGGGCACCATCAATCCGCACTGAATCGCGCCGGAACCGCAGCCAGCGCGAGGGGCTGTCGGTCAGCACGACACCGCTTCTGGCGCGGTCCGGGTCGGCATTGCGGACGGCAAGCGTATAAAAAATGGCATCGCCGGGCTGCGCCTGGCGGCGCGAAGCAGTCTTGGTGAGCGAAACCGCCGTTCCCGGCCGGTCGAGCGGAATGTCGATCTGGACCGGAACTGGCGAGGTAAGCGAAAAGGCGTTGCCATAGGACCCATCGCCGATCACGAAGGCGCGGCCATCAGGGCGCGTGACCCGGGCGATCTGTTCAGGCAAGACCAGCGAGGGCGCAGTATAGGGCGGGGGCGGCGTAACGGCGAGCCGGTAGGTGCCAGGATTGGTCTGTGGAAACCAGAATTCGCCTGTGCCCATCCGGGTGATATTGCCAGCGGCATCGGTAACCGGTGCGCCGGAAATCAGGCTGGAAGGCCAGGCGGTAATCCCGTCTTCGGCAAAGACCTGCGCGGGCTGGCCAGTGATCGCATCGACGAGCGATACAGTCGCGCCATCCACCAGAGTGCCCGTCTCGCTGTCGAATACCACGCCAAAAGGATCCGCAAGCACATCCACCGTGCTGGAAAGAACGCTGGTATTGCCCGCTGAATCGAGAACGCCGATGACGATCTGATTGCCATCTTCAAGGCTGAGCACGCAGTCGAGCGGAACCAGGGCTGGAGGCATCCGGCGGGTGGTGATGCTGCCGACAAATTCGCCGGAATTGGCCATGGTCTCGTAAACCGTCAGTCTTTCCTGGTCGCCGGAATCCGCTGTCAGGATGACGTCCAGCGCATCAATCGCGGCCGGATCGATATTCGCTGCGGACAGGTCAATCCTGAACAGCAGCTCGCGCCCGGCGGTAATGACGCTGCTTCTGATGACTGCGGTGGAAATCGGCTCACCGATTGGCGATTGCGCGCTGCGGGACCGTGCCTGGCAAAAGGCCGGACGATGAAGCAGCGCCTCTGCGTTTCCCGCAGTAATTGTTTGGGCAACAAAGGTCTCAATCGCCGATGGCGCCGCCTGGACTTCCAATTGCACCTGATTGGACTGACCGGTAAACGCGCGATCTGCATGGCTCCAGCGGGCATGCGCCACATTGGTGATGGTCTGGGCCTGTACCTGTCCTGCCAGCATGGCAAGCGACAGCAGCACTCCCAGGAGCGCTGCTGCCATTTGAAGCATCGAGGACAGCTTGTAGGTCACGTCGTTTTCCGGTCAGTCTCGGCAGGTCCGGATCACCTGATCGTGACGGTGAAATAGAGCGTGCGCGTCAGGCCGCCGGCAATGTCCGACAGGCTTTCGTTCACGTTCGTATCGGCGATCGTGTAGCCATCCACCTCGGTGCCACCGGTACATTGTCCGCCGCTCAGCGTGCCATCAACCATCACGTCACCGGTGGTGCCATAGGCATCGGGGAAGAATTCCACTTCCAGCGGAAGATCATCGTCCACCACCACATTGGTGGCCGAGGCCGCTCCGGCAGCGTTGGTGACTGCGATGCAATATTGCACTCTGGCCCCGGGAATTGCCCTGGGATCGGTCGTAAGGTTGACCGGGTCCCAGATGACCGTGCTGAACTTCTGCACGCTCATCACCGCCGCATTTACCGCAACGGTGTGGCTGGCGGCATGATCACCCTGCGATGCGCTGTCGACACCGGCAATGCCGATACCGTCTGCCAGAACCGTTTCCACTGCGTTCGGATCATCGGCACCGGTCGAATCAACGATTTGTGCGCCGATTGCGCCGGAACCGGCCTCATGCGCGTTGGCAACCAGGATGATGTCGGTCGATTGGCCATTGCTGGCGGTCAATGGGACATCGAATGCAACCCAGACATTGCGGGTTTCGTCCTCGGCCATGGAATCGATGAAGGTGATTTGCTCGCCAGCATCGAAGACGCCGTTGGTGTTGAGATCGTCGAATACGACCACGTTTTGCGGCGCAAAATCGCCGCCCGCCGCGCCCGATGCGGTCAGCGCATAGCCGACGACCGCGTTCGAATCATTGGTGACCGTGAACTGGCGAACGACGCCCGTCGTGCCCGCCGGGGCATTGGGCGATGCGCCCACGGCCGCAACCGTCACGTCAATCTTGCGGTCAACCAGAAAGGTGTCGCTATCCTGGACAGCGGTCTGCTGGACACCACCGACCTGAAAATCGACGGTAACCGTATTGGTAATTGAATCGCCCGCGGTGGTCCCTTCGGCCATCGCCGGCGTCGCCGAGAAACTGACAAGCGCAAATGCGCTTACCGCTCCCAGCAGTTGCCTGCTGCGTTTCATTGTCTTTGTCCTCGATATGTGACCCGCGAAAGTGCCGCCCGCGGGTGTCGGCGGTTATCCTCCGCCGATTCAGCGGATGATGGCGGGATATTCGAGGCGCCCCGACCCGCCGGGTTCAACCACGGCGAGGGTCCATCGAATATGCGTGACGTCGCGGTGTGCGGCCGGACGGATTGTTCCGTCCTCCGCAGTTACCGAAAGGTCGGATAGGCGGCCCCAGTTTGCACCGCCGTCAACAGAGACCAGCAGATCCGGATCAGCGTCGGGCGCAAGGCGCACCGGGCCCGGCAGCGGATTGGTGACGACGAAGTTTTCGACCGGCTCGGAGCCCGTGTTGGCGTAGTTCGTCCCGAAAACCAGGCGATCGCCGGGCACGATTGTGCCTGGCACAACCAGGTCGACCCGCGTCTCGCCGCTGGCATCGACGGTTTCGACAACGGCCTTGACATCGCCTTCAAGCGCGATGGGCTGCTCCTGGGCCTGTGCAGCGGGAGCCGCCGTCGCCAGGAGTACGCTACAAAATGCCACTATAAAATTCATTGTTACAGCCCTTTATGAACCAAACCTTATATTCAATCTACGATGACATCGAAGGTAATTGCCGGACTGGTCCCAGTAGCAACGGTACCCAGATCAACGGTGATGCCCGTTGCACCCGCTTCGCCTGCGTCATCACCCGCCGCATCGCTCAGCGGGTTGCCGTCCAGCGTAATCGTGCCTGCCGCATAGGTTGTGCCTGTGGGATAAGGATCGGTGATCAGGAGATTGCTCACTGAACCGCTGCCAGCGACATTTGCGGTAATGGTGTAGGTGATAACCGAGCCGGGCACCGTGCTGGTGCCGCCGAACGGATCGGCAACGCTCTGTTCCTTGACCAGCGTGACTGCTGTGACGCCCGCAATGACTGAGCCCATAGCAAAGCCCGTCCCCCCCGTGCTGCCGACAATGGCATTCACGCCGTTCACACCCTGGCCGGCAAAAGCGGTCCCTGGAACGCCGGTTCCGGTCACGGCTTCGGCAAGCAGTTCGACATCGCTTGTTTGTCCGTCGCCCGCCGAATTGGGCACGATGACATTTACAAAGACGGTGATCTTTTCGTCGGGAGCAAGTTCGGCGGTTGTTTCCGGCCCGGTCAGGATCTCGTCGATCCCTGCATCATAAATGCCGTTTCCGTTCGTATCGATCGCGATGCTTTCGATACTGGTGTCAAAATCATTTCCGGCGATGGCCGGGTTTGCCGTAAGCCGGAACGCTTCGGGACCGTTGCCTGTATTGGTCAGCTCGAAGCTGAGGGTAGCCGTGCCTGACGTTGTGGTTACCGGTGCCCCGTCGAGCGATGTGAGGGCAACATCGAGCAGCTCATCAACGGCGATTTCTACCGTATTGGATGCGACGGTTGCGACGCCCGCAGGCGTATTGAAGGTAGCCTGTGCCGTGTTCTGGATTATTGTTCCCGCATCGATACCCGTCGCATTTGCAGGCGAGGCATCGATCAGCACATTGGCCATTATCAGAAGGCATGCAGCGTGTTTCATGCCCGGCTTCTAAGGCTGTTAAGGTTAGCAACCGGTAAATATCTACGTAGAAAACACGTGATAGGCGGAAAAGGTATCATCAACCAAAGTCAGTGGAGTCGGCGCGATCGCCCGGGCTGCTCATGCAACGATGCGCGCGAGAGGGAATGCAGCCCTTGTGGGTCCACCTCCAGCAATCGTTCCGTGGCTATAGGGGTTGTTACGGTCGGACAGGATATGGCGAAGACACGCGACTGAAACGCGCGCATTCGGGATCGATGGTGTTATGTACGAATACTCAGGCGCGCGGGGCTATTTGGCTGATCAACAAATCTTCCAGATCGTCTGGTGGGATTGCAGGCGTGTGCGTGGCACTTCATCGGATATGGCTGCCGATCGGGTTACAGCACGATGTTCGGCGATCACCACGCAAGCGTGGCCTGAAGGCGATCTTGCGCGATGTTGCGATGGATGTCGGAAGCACGCTCTCTCTGGACCGGTGATGATCGGGAATGCCGACGACCAGGATTCAAGCAGTCATGCGACTCTTCCCATTGAGGTTCTGGGACGCGTGTCGGGCCGTCGGCGCTGGACGGTGGAGCAGAAGCTGGCGATCATGCGGGACGCCTTCGGGATGGGTGAACTGACCGGCACGAAGCGGATGGCGGTGGCCGCGTTTGCCGGGGTCGAGGTGTGGGAGCCCTTGCTTCCAGCTGTCGCAGCATCAGCGCAAGCACGCCGTCAGATCGCGATTGCGCTCATTGGGGAGAGGAGAGGAACGCTGTCGGGGGGGCATTTCGCAAGCTGAGGAGCCCGCATGTCCCCGTCCGACTACACTTTTCCCAACCATTCCATTGCCGAGACTGCGCGCCGCATTTGCGAAACCCGAAGCGGAAAATGGTCGGGCACAAAGGGCATGGCCCGCTGCCCTGCGCATGATGACCGCACGCCTTCGCTTGGCGTGTCGCTCGGTCGACAGGCTATCCTCTTCCATTGCTTTGCGGGATGCAATCAGCAGAGCGTGCTGTCGGCATTAGCGCGCGAAGGATTCGAGGCTCCTGCGCTTTTCTCAGGGCCTACATCGGCTGGGCGATCATTCACCGCAATCTTGAGGCGGCGCTCGAAGCAACGCGGGTGGTCGACGAGGACAGCGGCGATACGCTCAACCGGAATGCCAAAGCGGCAGCGCTCTCGATCTTCGAAGGCACCAAGCAGCGCTTCTTTGCCCAGCTCCTGCTCTCGATGAAACTGCCGAGCCTGATCCCGGCGATGGAAGAAGCACTTGGCGAAAGCCATTCGGTGGTCGTGCAGCTGGTCTCGACCGCCGAAGCCATGCTCGACCGGCGCCTTGCCGACCTCTCCGAAGAAGAACGCGAAACGCTCGATATCGATCTGTCCCCGCGTGAATACGTCATCGACTACCTTACCAAGAGCTTCCCTGTGCGCCTGATGCAGGTCTTCGCAGACGAAGACGGCAATCTTCGTTCCGAGGCGATGAGCGACGAGGAGGGTAATCCCGTTTTCTGTCCCCGCGCCTTGGCCGCGCGCGATGCGCTGATCGAGCAGCTCTGCGCGTTGCCGCCCATCGCAACAGCACTCGATGCGATCATCGAGCATTTCGGGACCGAGTCAGTGGCGGAGGTTACGGGCCGGACCCGCAGGCTGGTATCGGGCCGCGATGGTCAGCAGCGCCTCGAACGGCGTAGTCCCAGTGCCAATGTCGCCGAAGCGCAAAGCTTCATGGAAGGGACCAAGCGCATCCTCGTCTTCTCGGATGCGGGCGGCACGGGGCGCTCCTACCATGCCGACCTTGGCTGCCGGAACCAGCAGCGCCGGATGCATTTCCTGCTCGAGCCGGGCTGGCGCGCTGACAACGCGATCCAGGGACTCGGCCGCACCAACCGCACCAACCAGGCCTCGGCCCCGTTGTTCCGGCCGGTGACGACCGATGTGAAGGGCGAACGCCGGTTCATCTCGACCATTGCCCGCAGGCTTGATGCCCTCGGCGCGCTGACGCGCGGTCAGCGCCAGACCGGCGGGCAGAACCTGTTCGACCCGGCTGACAATCTTGAAAGCGACCAGCCACGGCTCGCCGCCTCGCGCGGGCGAAGCTTGCCGAAGTGGCGCTGGATGGGCTGCCGACGCGAAAGAAGGCCCGCGCTGCGCAGAAGAGCGATGCACCCCTGCTGCGCGACTACGCCGAACGCTTCTGGGCCGACTACGCGCGCCACTGGAAACCATCGACCCGCAAACGCAACGAGGCGGTAATCTTCAAGGAAATCCTCGGTGCGTTCGGCGACCGGCGGATCGATGAACTGGCCAAGGGCGATATCCTGTTCTGGCGCGACAGCTTTGTTGAGCGACCCGGAGTATTCAACCGCACCCTGCCAGTGTTCTCCGTGATGATGGGATATGCGGAGCGATTTGGCCTGCGCCCGCGCGGCTCTAATCCCTGCAAGGGCACGCCGCGCTACAAGCGCAAACCGATGGAGCGGTTTCTGTCGCCACACGAATATGGGCGGCTTGCCACAGCATTGCGGGACTATGAAGCGGAGCAGCCGCTCTATGTCGCGGCGATCCGCCTTCTGATCTTCACTGGCGCGCGCTGCGGGGAGATCGAGCAACTGCGCTGGGAATGGGTGCAAGAGCCGCGCCTAATGTTGCCGGACAGTAAGACCGGCGCGAAGTTCATCTATCTCAACCGACAGGCCATAGATGTGATAGCAGCTCTGCCAGACCGGAAGCCGACAGGCCTGCTGTTTCCCTCGTTCCGCAATCCCGACAAGCCGATCACGCTTGGCATTCACTGGTCGAAAATCCGAAACCACGCGGCGTTACCGGACGTGCGGCTGCACGACCTGCGCCATAGCTTCGCTTCGGTCGCAATCCGCGACAACATCTCGCTGATGGTGATAGGCAAGCTGCTGGGCCATGCGCTGGCAGAAACGACGATCAGATATGCACACCTGTCCGACGAGATCGTCGCCGATGCGGCGGAACGCGTTTCCGGCTCCATCGCCCGCCTGATCGGAGTCGGGCAATGAACGCGCTGACCCTGCGGGGGATCGTCGCCGAGGAACTCGGCAATCTTCGGCTCCATGTTGTCGGCAACAGCGCTGGCATGGGCGAGCTGCGCAAGACGTGCTGGACGCGCGACCTGCCCGGCTTTGGCACCCGGCACTACGCCAGCGGGCGCAAGGTCTACATCGTCCAGGCACGGATGGAAGGCCGCACCCGCACGGTGACAATCGGCAACGCCAAGGTGTTGAGCCGTGCGCAGGCGATGGATGTGGCGCGCCGCGTCCTGTTCCGCGCCCAGACCGGCGACAACCCGGCGGAGGAGCGCAAGCGGCTGCGCAAGGTTCCGTCCTACCGCGACTTCCTGAAGACCTACTGGGACCGCGTATCGCCCAAGTGGAAGCCGTCCACGGTATACACCCACCGCTACTACAAGCGGAAATACCTCGACCGCGCATTCGAGGGCCTGTTCCTCGATGAGATCGAGGAACGCCATGTGCAGGAATGGTTCAACCGGATTACCAACACCGGCGGACCCGGCGCTGCCAACCGTTGCGGTGAAATCCTTCGAGCGATGTTCAACAAGGCCGAGCAATGGGGCGTGCGGCCCGAAGGATCGAACCCTTGCCTCTAAATCCGCAAGAACAAGGGAAGGAAATGCGAGCGCTTCCTGTCCGATCAGGAGTTCAGGCGGATCGGGGAAGTGCTCAACCGGCACGGCAAAACCTTTCCGCTGCATTGCGCGGCGATCAGCCTGCTGATCCTGACCGGCTGCCGCAAGTCGGAGATTACATGCCTCAAATGGAGCGAAGTGCGAGGGAGGCGTTTGCTGCTGACCGACAGCAAGACCGGCCCGCGCACGGTCTGGCTAGCCGAAGCGGCAGCGACGATCCTGCACGCCCTGCCGCGCCGGGAGAAGCAGCGGTATGTGTTCTGGAACCCGGCCACCCAGCGCCCGATTACCGATATCGGTAACTTGTGGAGCAGGCTGCGTGACGAGGCGGGCCTACTCGGCGTCCGCATCCACGATCTGCGGCACAGCTTTGCCAGCCATGCCGCCACCCATTCTGAAACCCTGCCGATGATCGGCAAGCTGCTGGGCCATGCCGATGTTCGGACCACGACCCGCTATGCCCATCTTGACGATGGGCATGTCATCGAGGCAGCGCAGCGCATCGGCGACTGGATCGAGCAAAACATGAGCGGCTCATATTCATTGAGCCGTAACACTAAGTATGATAGTGAACCGTTGCTGCATGACTAAGAATCCGCGCATCCGCATCTACGCCAACCGCTGGTTCGCCAAGTTCGCGGCAAAGGAAAAGATCAGCGATGCCACGCTTGCCGATGCCGTGCATCGGGCCGAATCCGGCCTGATCGATGCCGATCTTGGCAGCGGTCTCATCAAGCAGCGCATCGCGCGCCACGGCGGAGGCAAATCGGGCGGTTATCGCTCGATTCTGATCTTCAGCTCAGGCGAGCGGGCCATATTCGTGTTTGCCTTCGCCAAGAGCGACAAGGCAAACCTGAATGCGGCGGAACTGAAGGTCTATCGCAAGGCCGCCAGCATCATGCTGGAGCTGGGCGATGACCAGATTGAAACGGAAGTTGAATCAGGCCGACTGGTCGAGGTGAAAAACGATGAGCAAGGCTAAGGCAAAGACCTACAAGAGCGAGGCGATGGCCGCCGTTCACGAGATGATGGAAGGCCTCCACGACGCGGGCAGCATCGACAAGCGCACCATGCGCGAGTTCGATGAAGCCTGCCTTGCGCCTGCGCCCGTCCTGTCGCCCGACGAGATCAAGGCGATCCGAGAGGCAGAGCATGTCTCGCAGCCGGTGTTCGCGCGCTATCTCAACGTATCGAAGAACCTCGTTTCGGACTGGGAACGCGGAGCGAAGAAGCCGGGAGGCCCCGCGCTGCGGCTCCTTTCGATCATCCAGCGCGGTGGATTGGATGCGGTGGCTTGAACTGGGCCAGCAACGCAGGAGCAGCGGAGCGCATGGAAACTCGAAATTGGCCGCCGGCGGGTCATCGTGAGCCGACCATCGTAGTATATGCTGACCTACAATCGCTGGAAGCGTTGACGGGAATCGCCGCGCGCGGCGGCGATATTCTGGCGGAGCTTTTCGACTATGCCATTCTGGACGGTTCGGATGATACATGGGTGCACGCACTTCCCAACGGTACCAAGCGTGTTTCCTTGGAAGACCTAGGTCGGACTCTGCCTTCCGATGCCGTGTTCCTAGTGGGCGGTCCGATGGCTTCGAAGCGGATCAATCAGCTGGCGCTGGCGGGCTATCCCCACGTCTACAACTTCAACGAAATCGCGCGCGAGATGTCGGCCAAGCTGCGGCTGCTGGTAGCGCTTGCGCCCGGTTTTGCGGGCAGTAGGGTTCCCGCGATGCTCGACCCGGTCGGCCAGACCGAGCCGCATCATACGCTGATCGAACCGCTCCATCTGCCGCTACCCTCGCGACTGGTCTTTCTGGTCAACAGCCTGCCCAAATCGGGCTCAGTGTGGCTGTGCGGGATGCTCGAACATGTGCTTGACGTTTCTGGTTCTGACCGGGTTCGTATTTCGCACTGTGCCGATCTCGTCTTCGACCAGAACCAGCCCAATCTCGGCGGTGCGGTTTCGCTGGTCCGTGATATGCGCGACGTTGTGGTCTCTTGGTTTTACGATGTCGCTAACTCCGATCTGAGAACCGGCTTCGAACGCGCGCGCTACCCCGATATCGCCAGCTTTTATTTCGAATGCTTTGTCGGGCTGATCGGGAAATCGGATCGTTATTTTGGCGGGGACCTGGTCGGGTGGATTGATCGCAACTGTGCGAATTACTGTCCGCTGATCAGGTATGAGGACATGGTCGCGGATCCGCAGGGGGCCCTGACCAAGGTCCTCAATGCCTGGCGGATTCGCGTGCCCGAAGCGCGAGTGGCGGCCGCGGTGCGGGCCTTCGAGCCCTTCAGGCTGCGAAAGGCAGGCGGGCCGCGCGATGGGTATGTCGGCAAGATGTATCGGCGCGGCCACTTGCGCAATCCAGGATCGGGCAATTGGCAGAATGAACTGCCAGCCGAAGTCTTGAGAGATATCGAGCGGCGCTTTGCCGACTACCAACAAAGGCTTGGCTACGCCTGAGGCCTAGGCTGGCTGGCGCAACTGATCTGACACGAAAGTGGCTACCGCGTCGGTCAACGTCTTGACGTGGATTACGCATTCAGTGGTCTCGCCTGATGCGAAGTCACCGTTTTCTACTAGCTGGGTGAGCTCGAATCCGCCAGGGCACATGGCATAATAGTCGCAGCTCTGTGCACAATGACGATGACTCTTGCCGAAATCGTCCATCATACGCTCAAGTTTGTCTCCGCCGAGCATCTGAGCGAGCGTCTGCTTCTCGATATTGCCGAGGCTAAGTCCCTTTCCATCGCCGTAAAGATCGGCCAGAAACTCGGCGTTGAGACCGGCGTAGAAAGTTGTGATCTCGCCACGAGCATCGCAGTTGAGCTGGCGCAAGGGCGCGGTTCCGAGGCGGACGAAATCGGGCGCATCCGGCCCAGTCGCAGCACGGATCCGCCCCAGCGTCTGCGAGAAATTTCGCACCGGCAACTTGCTTCCCTCAGCATTTTGCGCAAGCGACAGCATAGCACGGTAGAATTCGGCATATTTTTGGGTGTCGTCGCGCGAATAGCCAATCTGTGGCCCTCCATCCGCGTGGTTGGCGAGGATGTTGAAGTGGAAATCGGTGAGGACATCTGCGCGGGCGAGAAAGAAGTCGATGAACTCTTGCGGCTGCGCCAATGTCTCTGCTGTCACAACTGCGATCGCGTTGAATGCAATGCCGCGCTCCGCCAGCAGATCCATCCCACGCTCGGTCTGCGCGTGCGAGCCGCGTCCCGACCAGTTGACGCGCAGCGGATCGTGCAGTTCGCGCGGGCCGTCGCAGCTGACGCCGAGCCGCAAATGGTCGCGGTGGCGATCGAAGAACGCGCACCAATTCTCGTCGATGAGCGTCGCGTTTGTCTGAAAATCAAATGTGATGCCGGCGGGCGTTCCGGGACCGTCGAAGTTGAGCGCCAAGATGAGATCAATCGCCTCGTCATAATACTCGGGTGGCAGCGAGAGCGGCTCGCCCGAATGCCAAACGATCGAGACTTCGTCAGCAAGCAGTTCCAGTTGCTTGATCTGTGAGAAAAGCTCGCCGATCATCGGAATCGGCATTCTGTGGGAGAGTTTACGGCTGGCCGGACTCAGATCGCAATAAGTGCAATTGAGATTGCACAGCGGCGTCCCCTGAAGAACGATCATCTCGACCGGAAGGAGGTCAACTGGCCTAGAATCTATCACTTACCAATGCCCCCGCGCCGGATAGAACCGTGCTACTGTTTTGCCTCCGCCCGAACGCCATCATACGGCGGAGGGCGGGATGGTCTGTCGATGCCAAGCGGCAGCCGACAGACCAAAAAATCAGCGGCGCATCGCCGGGCCCCAGCTCTTCTGGACAGAAGCGTCAGAAGCCATGACCGCATCCAGACGTCCGGAAGCAGCGGCATTCTTGATTTCGTTAAGGCAGCTCTTGATTGCGTCAGTCATGCTTTGTCCTTCTTACTGATGGTGATCGACGCAGGTCTGCGTCAGAAAAAACAATATAGCAGGAGGTCTGTGAGTCAAACGTTTGTGTGGTATGCTAAACCTGTTGCTTTCAACCGCTCTAGGGACATAGGATATCGCAACAGTTCCGGCCAACAAACGCGAAACGGTGGGACTACTCGGCTTAATTTCGGATCAGGCTCGCGGTGGGAATCAATAGTCTTGGTCAATGGAGGCGCCAACATGAAAATCTACGTCGTATTCCAAGGGGACCGGCGGCCATTGTGTGCCTTTGTGGACGAAGACCAGGCTGAGACGTTCAAGTCGATACTCGCGTCAAACCCGGAAATCAGGGATAGAGAACTTCGTGTAGGATCTCTGAACCTGATGAAGCATACTGGCCCAAAATTCAGTGACATTGTCGAAGACGAGGACAAGGTCGACGAGGGGGGCGAACCAATCTTTTTGAGTTATTCTCCGATGCAATCGTCTCCAATCGGCGTAACACGAAATCTGGATGACGCCAGAGGTACGGTGTTCGGGTTCAGTGGCAAGGGCGACGTGCTTGCCATCGACCTGTTTCCTTCGGGCGCCAAGATGCCGGGTGGGACAAGATTCGAATACGTCAGCAGTTTTGGCGCTGGCTGGAACTTGTCCATGCATGAAAGATGGCGGCGTCACATGTCATTTTTTGCTTCGAACAAATGAATGCTAATCGCGGAGACGCCATAAAATCTGGGGAATGCTTGACCCGCGCGGATGCGGGTGCCCCGGGTCAGTTGCTGATCGACGCCGCAGTCGCCGAAAACATGAGCGATGACGAGATTTGCACTGACTTACTCCCATTAATCCGCAGCAATGTCTATCGCGTCGATCCATGCAGGCGCGCCGTCTCGATCGAAGGGCCGGATGTCTCCCATCAGCTAATCGATCCTGACTTGGAGGATGGCCTTCGATGGCTTGGCGTCGGATCGTGCGCACGGTCCCGTTTCGACTTTCGCGAGCAGCGAAGCCGCCTTTTGCTCGCACTTGAAGATAGCTGGTGCGGGGTATTTCTGGCCAGCCATCTTGCCACGCTGCGATCCGACGAGCCGCTCACGATTATCCATCTGGACGACCACACCGACATGATGTCGACGCTGCTGGTTGTCGAGCAATGTGCCGACGGCTCGTCAGCGCTTGAGGATCCACTTACCGGGGCGCCGTTCGATCCCGCATCCCCCGCTGACTGGCACAGTGCGATCACCAGTGGAGCGATCACGATTGGCTCGTTTCTCACACCATTCTTTGCGCTTGATCGTATCGTAGAAGTGTTTCACCTCAAGGCCGATCTCGAAAAGGCCGAAACCTTTGCGGTCGCTCCGCAAGCGGTAGACCACGATCTGCTGGCAGGGTATCGGTTCCATGCGATTGAGCTGGGCGACAGCGAAGCCGACGCAAACCCGAAGCGCCTCTATCGCCGATCGAATGACGCGCACGAACTACTGGCACCGCTAGCGGAAGATCGCCGGGCCGCGATCCATATCGACCTCGACTATTTCCTCAACGATTACAACGGAAACGCATGGCAGGTGGGCGAGATCGACATGGTTGCGATGCGGAAGTGTGCGCTTGAGCGGCTGGACCATTTCTTTTCCGCCCTCGACCGATCTGGCATCTCGATCGCGTGCTGGATGATCGGCGTGTCGCCCGGCTTTTGCAGCGCGCGCCACTGGCGGTTCCTCATCGAACAGATCGAACGGCGAATTGCCGATCTCGAAGCCATTCTGGCGAGGTAGTCTAAGCTTGGCTAATCGGGCACGTCCGCCGCAGTGAAACAGGCCGTCAGCATCCAGATATGCTCCCCCTCCTGCAAGCGATGGCGACGATGCCAGAAGCGGCTGCCATGGCCGAACATGACCGCGCCCTGCGGCGTGGCAATGGTCTTGAGCAGCGCGCCGGGAGCATCGCCGTCATCAACGTAGACTGAAAGATTCAGGCCCGACACCTGGCTGTCGGGGCGAAGCGGCGATGCATTTAGATAAAACAGCAGGGTGACTTCGCAGTTGGAAGCATCGTCGCGGTGGGTTTCGAGGAAATCCCCCACCTCGAAAAAGGTATAGCAGCTGGCGCCGGGGCAATAGCGAAACGGGCGCCCGAAGACGGGTTCGAGCAGGGCCGCAGAAGCCATGCTGCCGAGCACATGGATTGCTGAGGGGCCAAGCGGGGCTACGCGCGAACTGTAAGCCAGATCGGCGCTCTCCGATACTGCGCGCTTCGCCTCGGTACGCTTGAAGCGGGCCTCCCGCGCAAGCTCTTTGAGCATTTCGGAGGATATGGCATCGGGAAAACAATGAAACCCGAAACATTCGATGGATTGCCGGATGCCGGGCAGTTGCGCGCCGTCAAGCCAGGAAATCGCGGGTACCGTGGCGGCCTGCGTCATATTGATCGTTGATCCAAACGTAAAAATCGCGAAATCTATGATAACTGGGCGCTCGGTTTAGGCAAGCAGGGGCAGGCGTGAGGGACTTATCACGGGGATGACGATTACGGCCATAAATACAGCCCCCGTACACGCAATTGCGGGCGATATTGTTGTCGTCGGCGGCGGAATGGCCGGCCTCACCCTGGCCCGCAGATTGGCTCCCGGTCGCCGCGTCATTGTGCTTGAGCGGGGCGGTCCGGGGTCGGTGCCGGTTGACCCAGCCTGCGCCAACGGGGAGGTCGTCGGGCTGCCCTATCCGCTTGGCGAGATCCGCGATTTTCGTCTGGGCGGGTCCAGCTCTGTCTGGGCAGGTTATATCGCGCCACTTGATCGTCGCGACTTCGCAATCGGCTTTGGAACAGAACTTGGCGGTTGGCCGATCGAATTTGACGAACTGGCTATCTACGCCGATGAAGCCGCGTCATTGCTCAACGTTGCTAGCGCGGACTTCGCGCCCGACCTGATGGATCTGCCAAAAACGCTGCGCGGGCAACTCTCTCCCCACGGGGTCGACCTGCAGTACTGGCGCTTCAGCAAGCCCATCGTGCGGATGGCCAACGACTGGTCCCAAGATCTGGCGCAAAGCGCTGAAATCGCCGTCCTGACAGGCGCACGCGCGCTCGAGATCTTACTGACCCACGCGCAGAATGAGGTCGAGGCGATCACCTGCATGGCTGCGGACGGATCGCGCTTCGAAGTTCGAGGAAGCCTTTATGTGTTGGCATCAGGGGGGCTGGAAACGCCGCGTCTGATGTTGGCATCGCAAAGCCGGAGCCCTGCTGGCGTCGGCAATTATGAAGGGATGGTCGGTACATGCTTCTGTGAACATCCGCACCTCACGGTTCCAGGGTTCGAACTGGCGACCGGCAGCCCTTTGAACGCTTACGCGACGACCGGCGCCCTGCGCGATGGCTCGCCTGCAACCGTCAACTTTGCGCTTGATGCAGGTGCGGCAAACCTCAACGCACGAGCTCACTTTTTCCGCACGCCTGCCATGGCGGAGAACGCCGTTCCAAGACTCGGCATCTTTTGCGAGCAGTCGCCGATCATCGCGAGCAGGGTTTCTCTCGCGGACGGCTGCGATAGCATCGGGGTGCGCCAGTTGGTGCTGGACTGGCGCATTGCTGAACAGGATATCGAGGAGTTTGCAGCCATAGCGAACACTCTGTCCGAGGCGTTCGGTCGTGCCGACCATGGACGCTTAGTCCGTGAGCTCCACCCAGGCGACATCGGGCCGGAGCACATCCTGCATTCCAATCACCAGCTGGGCACTACACGCATGGCCACCACCGCCCAGCAAGGTGTGGTGGACCGCAATGCCCGTGTATTCGGTGTCGACAATCTTTTCGTTGCGGGTGGCAGTATCTTTCCTAGGGTAGGCTGGGCCAATCCCACCTTTACGGTCATGCAATGTACGCTGCGCCTTGCCGATCATATTGCGGAGTTAGTCTAAAAATGAACGCCGCCTCCCTTCAGCATCATGGCTTGTCTCATGTCGGCGTTGCGACCCACGACATGGAAGCGACTATCGCCTTTTATACCGGGATTCTCGGTTTTCCCGTCGTTGCCGATCACGTTACCGAGATTGGCCAGGGAGGAAGGGTACGTCAGGTCTATTTCGATATCGGTGCGGATACATATTTCGTGTTCATGGAATCGAAGGGCGTACCCGATATTCCCGAGAATTTTCCGACCGGGATCAACGAAGCTCTGGGCACGCCCGCCGGGATGTTCCACTTTTCTTTCAACCTTGAAACCCGCGAAGAACTGGTAGCGCGGCAAAATGCGCTCGTTAACCTGGGTATAGGGGTTTCGGACATCATCGACCTCGGCCATGCCGATTCTATCTTCTTCTTCGACCCCAATAATCTGCAGCTTGAATTCTGCTGGCATTCAAGGCGCTTCGACGCTTCGGACATGGGCAAACGCTCCACCGCGGATCTGGCCTAGACCTGTGGATTTTGTCAGAACATCACCACGTTTGCTGATGCCCATGCAATTCCCACAGATTGCCTTAACACGATGGCTATCTGTTACCAACTTGGTCCCGGGGGAGATCAAACAGCTATTCTCGACTCTTCTCCTCAAGCCCGGTTTGGGCTAGAAAATCCGCGTGAAACCAAGGCCTTTGCCATCGGAAATCAGGCGGGGAAGTGGTCGATCACATCGGTCCAAATAGGGAACAACTTCGCGCACACCGAACGCAGCGGCAGCTGCAAAAAAATGACCGAAAAGCGTGAAGAAACAGACGCGTTGCCCAAGCGCGAGACGGGACAAGCGAGTTGTTGCGGATCAAGGCCTGCCGATCTTTCGACCTCTCCAAAGGAAACGACAGATCCGATGCTTGCTGATCAAGGCGAGGAGTTCCGGCTCGAGCGTGGCTTCGCGCGCCGATGCTGTCCAATTGTCATAAGGAGCGCCCAGGATTCGCGCCGAACCGGGTGATGAACCGGGGCGACAGGAAGACACAGGCAATTTTGTCACTCCTGCGTCGGGGCGCGCGTGCGCCATTAACTGCCCAGCTTCATCAAGGGAGCTGAAAAGTGAAATTGTTAGAGAGCAAAGTAGCCATCATCACAGGCGCTAGTTCAGGCATCGGGAGGGCGGCCGCAACATTGTTCGCCGCGCACGGAGCGTCGGTGGTGCTCGTCGCACGACGAAAGGGTCCGCTGGACTTGGCGGTCGAGGAAATCGAAAATCTTGGAGGCCGTGCGCTCGCCATCGTGGGAGACGTAACGGAAGAGCGCACGCACAAGGAGGCCGTTGCTGCCGCACGGGCACAGTTTGGCGGCTTGCACATTGCCTTCAACAATGCCGGTCTGGTCGGAGCTATGAAGCCGCTGGTGGAGATCGAGCCTCGGGAATGGTCGGAAGTGCTGGCGGTGAACCTCACGGCCGCGTTTCTCGGCGCTCGAGAACAGATCTCCGCCATGCTGGAGCAGGGAGCGGGCGCACTTGTATTCACCGGGAGCTTTGTCGGCAACAGCGTGGGGTTGCCGGGTATCCGCGCAATGGTGTCTGTGTCCCTGAGGAGCTTGCGAAGCCGATCCCCAACATACTGAACCAAGAGGTCTCCAGCGGCATGGCCGAGCGTATCATTGACAATCTTGAACCTGTCGAGGTCGAGAATCAGGAGAGCAAACCTTTCCTTGTTTCGCCGCATTCTGCCAATCGCTTGGCCCAGGCTGTCCTCAAGAAGTGCCCTGTTGGCCAGGCCTGTAAGTGCGTCATGGGCTGCCTGATGTCTGGCTTTCGCCTCCCGTTTTTCCAACTCGAGGACTACTTCTACAAGAGCCCGGTGAAGCAGAGACATCACCAGAACCGTTACGATTGTCGAAGCCACTAGAGTGGGCCAAATCAGTTCGAACAGTTGTGGGCCGGACGCAGCGTCTCGCTGCACCACCATCACTGTGGCGAAGTTTGTGAACACGATTGTTGCAATCGCGGCCGCGACGATTGGTGGCGTCAGTTTACGCGAATACCCCAAATCGACCTCCATGTCGGGGTAGGTTTAAGGTAACAGGGTTAAGAAACTCACCGCAAAGCTGGTATGAAGCGTCCCGGGTTTTCCGGAGGCGGTTTCAATTGGGTCATTTGCGATTTTACATGGATGGGCAACCGGCGCTCAATCTATTGGAAGCCGCATACGCCGGGCGTACCGGGAAACCGGAATTGGCAGAAGCGGGGCTCAACAAATTGTGCAACCATCCTCGCGCATGGATTGTCGGGCCGGATGAAATCATGGAGCGATTGCCCTTTGCGCCTGAGGTGAAGTCGCGCCTTGAAGAGTGGATTGCTTTTGAGACAGCCCCGGCCGATCTCGAATGAATGACGCAAGAAATGTGACTTTCGTAATTGTATGAAGGCCTGCTTCAGGCCTGATAATCCGACCCAGGCCACGATTGACTGCAGGTCATTGTGCCGACACGATAGCAGGCAGAATTGACGACAGGCGCGATGTCGGCTCCGCGGGAGCCTGACGGGTTGGCCATTTTACAGTCCTGTCCTGGCTGAATTGTATCCGGGCACCGTCAAGCGCGGACAGGAGCAAAAACACGACCGGCTGCACTTCAACTTCGCACCGCGATGCGCCAGGTACGTCACACATTGCAAAGCGACCGACATTTTTCCCTGCGTCCAGAAGCATTTTGCATCGACTTTACTATAGGTGGCGCGCGCAGGGTTCATCGGAGAACTACCTAACCAGAGGTGGCCGGTTTCTAATTGTCGAGCTCTCATCACGTATGGTCGCGTGAGGTGGAGAGTCGCAATGTATCAACGCGCTGGTTACGCATTCAAGCTACGGTTTCGCAGCCGCGTGCTTTTGCCCGGAGCGGTGATCTTGTTGGCCACGGCGGCAATCTGCGCGGGCGCGCTGATTGCCGCGGGCCGAGGCACCGATTCGATGATGGCGCTGGGACAGCAAGGCGAAGTCTGGCGCGCGTTGGCGCGCGGCCTGGACGACCTGTCGGTCGCGCAGGAGTCGGTCGGCCTGTGCGAGGAATGCATCAGCGAGGCCGCATCCCCCGATTCCGATCGCGTGTGGTTGAACGAGAATATCGGGGCCCGGCTGTTCGACCTGCACAAGGTTCACGAAACATACGTGCTCGATCCCGAGAACCGGCCAGTCTTTGCCTCGGTGCAGCGCCGAGCCGGGCGTCCGTCAACATATTCTGGCGCGATGCATCGCTCAGGAATATGTCGTCGAGGTAACGCAGGCTGACCAGCACAGGTGGCGGGCTGGTTTCGTCAAACCCTGCAGTACCGATACGAGCCATGGGCATCACGCTGACAAAGGCGAGATTCTCTCCGATTTGCACAATGTCGGTGGCGTGAACTACCGCAGGTGTGGTCCGGACCGTCGGATACAGGATCATTGGTTCGTCAGTGAATCCCGGCACCGGCGGCAAGGTTAGCGGCTCGGGGGGAGATCCGGGGAGACGCTCGTTGAGATTGCTTTGCCCGCTCGGACGCCTGATCTTCCCGCGTGCGAGCATGACGAAACGGTCGACAGCGGGGGCGATCCGCTCATAGACCGAAGGGGAGACGTTTCGATGATGCGACCAGCCTGCGCCAGGGGGAAGCCTCTATGCCGCTGATGAACAGCGACGGCGTTGTCCTGACCAACATATTCTGGAAGCCTTTGCAGCCCGGGACCGCCGTAATCAAAATGCTGCTGCTCCCTGCTGCTGGCGTATTCGGTGTCATTACATTCCTCGTCCTTTTTATGGCGTTGCGAATACGAAGACTCATAAAGCGCGATGCGGAGCACCTGGCCCAGCTCGAACAGGCACATCTCGAACTCACTGCCCAGGAAGCTCAAGCCCTTCACAGAGCCTATCACGATGCGCTCACTGGCCTGCCCAATCGTGCATTGTTCAACGACAACGCCGAGAAAGCCCTGTTGGGAGCGCGGCAGGGCGAGAAAATGGCGGTAGTGCTACTGGATCTTGACCGATTCAAAAACGTCAATGACCGGTTCGGGCACCTGGCAGGAGACGAACTGATCGGGGAGGTCGGCAAACGGCTTCTAAAGGTACTAAAGCGAAAAGACGCCGTCGCTCGGTTGGGCGGCGACGAGTTCGCGATATTGCTCCAGGGCGAAGACTTGAAAGGCGGCATTGAGCCGAGGCTGAAGCGGATCCTCAATGACCTCCATCGCCCTTATGAAGTTCTCGGTAACCAGGCGCACGTCGGCGTTAGCATGGGCATCGCCGTTGCCCCCAGATACGGAACCGATCGCACCGACCTTATGCGCAAGGCCGACATTGCACTTTATCGGGCCAAGGATCAGGGTCGCGACTGCTATCGCTTTTTTACCGAGTCAATGGACGAGACCGTCCAGCTTCGCGCGCAGCTCGAAGAAGAATTGCGGGTTTGTCTGGCTTCGGGCGAGGGGCTCAGTGTGCACTATCAGCCGCTCGTTGATTCGGGTCGGCGCAAGGTCACCGGGTTCGAGGCTCTGCTGCGTTGGAACCATCCCGAACGCGGGTGGATTCCCCCACAACTTTTTGTTCCTGTTGCCGAAGAGACTGGTCTGATCGGGGTGCTCGGCGAGTGGGTTCTGCGCGAATCGTGCAAAGTTGCGCTTGAGTGGCCGCAATTGACCGTGGCGATAAACCTCTCCCCCATCCAGTTCTGCGATGAGGAGTTCGCCGGGCGAATGATAGCCATCGTGCAGCAAGCGGGCGTGAGTCCGCGCCAGATTGAGCTCGAAGTGACCGAGGGCGTCGTACTCGACCAGAACGAAACGGTGCGTGGGTCCCTGCGAAGGTTGCGGGAGGAAGGCTTCGGCATTGCGCTCGACGATTTCGGTACCGGCTATTCATCGCTCAGCTATTTGCGCGATTTTGACGTCGACCGGATCAAGATCGACAAAAGCTTCGTGCGCAGCCTCGGCCAAACCATGGACGCCAACGCGATCATCATTGCAGTCGTCACGCTCGGACACGCCATGGGTCTGCAAGTCACCGCCGAGGGTGTCGAAACTGCCGACCAGGAAGATTTCCTGCGTGCCGCGGGTTGCAATGTGCTGCAGGGCTTCTGGTTCTCGGAAGCGGTGCCGGCGAGCGAACTCGGCGCATTCATCTGTAAACACGCACGAAAGGCTGCCTGATTCCAATTCGTGTAGAATACATCTCCACAAAGGGAATTGGGAATGCACAATTGGTGTCAGCGCAGGCCTGGCAAAACTGGACATCGGGATGTGCAGGCGACCACAAGGGAACCACAGCCCCTCATCCGAAGCGAAGGCAGCGCTGGCCGCCGTCGAGGGCGAGCAGACGCTGGCCGGGTTTGCGCGGTGGTGTGGTTTTCACACTTCTCAGATCATGGCCTTGTCGACCCAACTGCTGGTCGGTGCTGCGGGAGTATTCGGCGCGTACCCCGCCGTGGCGGAACTGGACAGTCGAAGTCACGCCAGTCAGCCACATTGCAATTGGGGGGGCGGCATGACCGAGACCATTGCCCGATTGCACATCGCGCTTGCCGATACCGATCCGATCATCTGGCGCCGGGTGGATTTCCCGGTCGATGCCAACCTCAAGATGCTGCACGATGTCATCGACGGCACGATGGGCTGGCTCGAGTTTCACCTCTGGGAGTTCGAGGCAGACGACAGGCGCTACGGCGTGCCCGATCCCGACTGGCCCGGCGATCGCCTGTTCGCGGGCAAAAGCACAATGCTCAAGACGCTGCTCGAGCGCAATGTCCATCAGTTCCTCTATACCTGCGACATGGGTGACAACTGGGAGCACATCGTCACCGTCGAAGCTGTCGAGGATGGTCAGAGTGGATGCATATATCCGCGATATGTCGAGGGCGAATACCGCAGCCTGCCCGAGGACTGGGGCGGCACGCCCGGCTTGAAGCCTTTCTTGACGCCGTCCAGGCATCCCGAGCACAAGGACGTCACCGAGTGGCACCAGGGCTGCTACGGCAAAGCCTTCAATCCCGACGAATTTGACGAACGCGATGCAAAGCTCAGGATCGGCGCCATCGCCAAACGTCGCGCCGCAGGTAAAGTCGCTCAGGCCAGAAAGTCACGCTAACAAGGTGGCCTACACGCCACATTTACGGGGAATAAATCTCCGTCAAAGTTGACAAACTATTGCGTCTGAATTGATAGGTCCAAAATGGACCCATTAGAATCAGCGGGCGCAAGCCAAGAAGCGGCAGATCCGAAGATCTGGGGAAATAAGGCAGGCCAGTGGCTGGTCCGTTCGGCACACTGTGATCAGAATTTTGCTGAGGTCGAGCTGGTTCGGGAGTTCGGCGAACTGCTGAATTGCGCGCCGGTTGTGCTTCTTGATCTGTTGTCCCTGGAGCCTGATTTTTCGAATATCAACGCATTTCTGGAAATCGGCGCTACCGAGACAATCGTGCACCATGTGTTGGGAAAAGCCAGTGGCGGATATATTGTTTCGAAGGGTGCCGACAAGCGCTACATCGCCACTTTTTTTGTCCCCGGGCACATTCCGGAAACGCATTTTATTGCTTCGCGTATTTCACTCGCGCTGGCCGGTGCGCTGCTTCGCGGCGCATTCGATATCTGCACTAGGCACAAGCAAAAGCTTCCGTGTTCATTTCCGCTGCGCCTGGTAGAAGACTGAGCCTTCATCCCACCTTCCTGAATGGCTGAACCCGGTTCTCTTTTTCGCCAGCAATCTTCCTGAAAGCGCAAAGTTCTTCAAGGTAATGCGCCATGCGCTTGCGTCCTGTCGGCGTGAGACGCAGGATGGTGCAGCGGTTATCACTTCCCGTCGATCTTTCTATCATTCCTTGCGATTCGAGCGCCTTGAGATAGCGCAAACCGGTGGTTTGTGGCACGCCTGCGGCGCCACATGCCGCCTTGGTCAGCGTCCCGTTCTTGCTCGAGATCTGCGTAAAGAGGAACAGCAACATCTCCCAGGCAGGTTCTCCCAGCATTCCGCAAATTCCGATTGATCGGCGAAGCGCCCTTTCCGCAAGGACATTTCCGGCCAACTGTACGAGTTTGTAATGTGGCAGGACAGTCGCGGCGGATCGGCCGCAATCTTGCGGGAGTGTCAGGTCCTCGATCGCGTCGGCCATTAGATTTGGGCGGGCTGACATCGCCCGCAAATCGTTTGCGGGCCTTCGCTGGGCAGTCACAAGAGTGTCCCCTTCCTGATGCTGTATAATTTGCTTCTGGCCACGATCAGGTGATCGACAAGGACGATCTGCAGCGCACTGGAGATCTCGGCGATCCGGCGCGTGGTGATCCTGTCGGTTTCGCTCGGCCAGATGTGGCCGGATGGATGATTGTGCGCGAGCAAGAGTCCGCGCGCGCCACAATCAAGGGCATGATGGATCAACTTGCGGGTGCTCAGCGCGACTGCATCCACGGCCCCCGTGACGATCGTCTCGTCACTGATGAACAAACCGTTCGCGTCGAGGTAAATGGCTTGCATCCGCTCTTCCGAGCGATTCTGAAGCTTAGCGATCAGGTAGGAATGAAGTTCAGGATCATCAACTTTCACCGCAGTCCCGCGCAATTCCTCGGACTGGCCAATAAGCGTAAACTGCCGGGCGCCAATGATTGCTTCGGCGGCCCGCGAGTGAGACGGCAATGCGCGTCGCAGCGCGGCCTCGGGCGCTTCGATTATTGCACCGATCGAACCGAAGCGATTGGCGAGCAATTCTGCAACCTCACCTGCATCGATCCCGATTAAGGGTGCGAGGAGGTCATCCAGGATCTGTAGGAGCCGTAGCGGCGAATCCGCCTGCGATGCAGGTATAGTCCGGTCGCCAAAGCGATGATCTGGATGTAGGACGGAATGCGAGTCAGCAACCAGTAGGCGAATTCCATTCCCTCCGGAGCCAGTCCGCGATTTAAGTGCATGACTACTGCAAGAAGCTGCGCTGCGAGAATGCATAACGGATAGATCCGGTTGGCCCTCAAGGCGATTGGTATCAGAGCTGTCAGAACGAACATATCGAGGGCAAGATGACTGACAACAATTCGGTCGAAACCATCGCCGTGTGGAAAAATCAGGTGTGAAAGGTGATAAACGACGACCATTCCGGTCAGAATACTTGCCGTCCATTTCTCTGGCGCGTCACCTTTCCACCAAGCGAAAATGCACAAGCCCAAAAGAATGACGTATTGCAGCGCCGCGCGATACTCGATCAACAAGGTTTCCAGCATGGCATACCTTCACCAGTGCCGGCGGCGCTGCGTCAAGCCTTTATGCAACCTTGAGCTGCGAGTTGGCCAAAGGCTGTTGTGTTGGGCAACGCTCAAAGTCATCCGGTCCGCCGGTGATGCGAATGAAGTCCGTGCGCATCCCTTTGTGCGCCTTGGCGAGGTGATTCATTCCCTCGACCATTGCAGCAGACGCCTGCTGGACGCGAATGACAGAGGTCTGACCCTCGTATTGCGCCATCTCCGTGTCGATCCGGGCGTTCATCATGGTAAGCTGCAGGCGGGCCACGGCCCGGATGGCTTCGTTGATCTGGCGTTCTGCATTTTCAAGATCGGCAGCGATACGCTGGCCTGCGGTTTCAATCGTCAACATTGCAAATCTCCGACCTCCGCCCGCTCCAGGCAAAGTGCGACCACATCGGAGGCAGCGTTAAGTCACCACCACACTTCGCCGACAACATTCGCCACGGCCAGCATCACCAGCAAGAGCACAGCCATGCCGATCGCCATGGCGACCACAATAAGTCCGCGAAGCGTCGTGGCATTTGCGCCGTCGAGCTCCTCCGGGACCACCGACGGCTCTTTCATCCTCGTCCATGGCGGGTTCGCATCGATCTGAAGCGAATCTGCCAGATAGAGGTGAGCGTCGTTTTGGTTCCGACTCCCCTCTGGAGCGAAAAATGGGGTATCGGAGAGATGATTATTATTACCTGTAATCGGATTACAGGTACCCTGCGCCATCGCTTGATCGTGCTCACGCCAGATACGCCCGAGATCAGCCTTGGAAACATTGCCGAATTTTGCACGCAGGTTTTCTACACGCTGGATGGCAGCGGAAAGGGATATATCCAATTCTGCCGCGATTTCCTTATTGGCGCGCCCGTCACCGATAAGCGCGATCGTTTCGCGCTGCTTCGCGGTCAGACCCGCCAATGTGTCTGAAAATTCACTTTCGGGAGCGCCCATGAATTTTACATATCTTAACGCCCGCTTCTGTTCAACCGAATGGCGGAATTGAAATTCTTATCGCTCGCTAAGGGCATCTATCGCATCCACCATGGAGGCAGCCGCCAAGGCCTGCCGATCTGATGGGGTGGATGCCCCCTTCGCCCGGCATCGTATGATGCCAGACCGGCGCGATGTTGCGCTGGAGAAGGAGGAGCAAATGACCGACGTCCACATTCTTGCGATCGACCTCGCCAAACGCAGCTTTCAGGTCTGCGCGACGGCGCCGGGAGGGGCGGTTCTATTCAACCGGATGGTTTCGCGCGCAAAGCTCGAGACGGTTCTGCGCGAGCAAGCGCCATGTATAGTGGCGATGGAGGCCTGCGCCACGAGCCATTTCTGGGGCCGTTTCGCTCAAAGTCTGGGCCACGAGGTTCGCCTGATACCTCCGATCTATGTGAAGCCGTTCGTCAAGCGCCAGAAGAATGATGCGGCGGACGCAGCGGCGATTGCCGAGGCAGCGCTTCGCCCGAACCTGCATTACTTGGCTGTGAAGAGCGCGGAACATCAGGCCCGTGCGGTCGCTTTCCGAACGCACCAGTCATTTGTCAGTCAGCGCACACAACTGATCAATGCGCTGCGCGGCCACTTGGCCGAGTTCGGGCTGGTCGTCGCTCAAGGCCCGGCAAACATCAAAGCCGTCGCTGGCATGATCGACGACGACGCCATCGACCTTCCGAACCCGGTACGCGACATCGTTCGACTTTATCTGGACCAGATCGCATTGCTCACGCAAAAGATCGATGATCTGCACTTCAAGCTTCGCGCCGCGACGAAGGTTGATGACGCCATGCGGCGTCTTTGCACGGTGCCGGGGGTCGGGCCTGTCACGGCCGGCGCGATCATGGCCTTCGCGCCGGATCTGCGCTCATTTGCCAGCGGACGAAACTTCGCCGCCTGGCTGGGCTTGGTCCCGCGACAGCGATCGACTGGCGGCAAGACTCGCCTCGGTGGAGTGAGTAAAATGGGGCAAGCCGATATCCGCAAGCTGCTGATCGTCGGCGCCATGAGCCGGATCCGATGGATCGTGCGCAAGGGTGAGTTGCCCGACAACTGGCTCGGACGCGTACTGGGACGCAAGCCGCGCATGGTGGCGGCCGTTGCCCTAGCCAACAAGATGGCGCGCATGATCTGGGCGATGATGACACGGGAAGAGAATTACCGGATGGCGTGACCGCTTGCCTTCAATCGCAGGCAAAGCGGGAAGCGCTTAGGGGCTATCAGCCCCGGCAAGGAGATCGACTGACAAATATGCGGCAAGGACTTCAATGTTCAGGACGTGGAAACCAGTCCCGGGGCTCGAGCATCAAAGCTCTTTGAACCGATGTGGACCTCGTTCTTCGAACTGCATAACGGCCCGTGGCGAACTTCAGGCCACAGCAAGAGGCCTGACACACGAGCGATAGAAGCGCCAAGCCGTTAAAACCGTCCGAAAATCACCTTGCAAAACCGGGGGCATCCACACACGCCCCGGGATTGTCGGAGGCCAGTTTTCCCGAGCAGGAAAATCCATGCGAATGTGGTTTCCTTGACAATGTTCATTCCCGTTCGGGAAAGTGTGGGTTGAATGGCAAGATTTTCCGGCTATATTTCCCGAACGGGAAATGGAGTGCTAGGTGAACGACATTGCAACGATAGGCCGTATCATTCGGGACGAGCGCAAGGAACTCGGTTTGCGCCAGGACGAGCTCGCCGCAGCAAGTGGCGTCGGCTTGCGGTTTCTTGTCGAACTCGAACGCGGCAAGCCGACCGTCCAGATGGGGAAAGTCCTCGATGTCCTCGCCGCGTTGGGTTGTCAGCTTCAGATTCAGCGACCCGATGGCAAAGTGATCGAGTGCTTCGCTAGGGACGCGGCACCGAGTACCTACGAATGACACAGCCAACAATCGATACGCTTGGTGTCTGGCTGGACGATCAGCATGCGGGCACGCTCTCCATCGACCGGGGCGGTGCCATGTATTTCGCTTACTCGGAAAGCTGGCTGTCCGATCCTGAATTGCCCCCGCTTTCGCTAGCCATGCCGAAAACTGATGCCCCTTTCGGAGACCGTGCGTGCAAAGCGGTGTTCGGTGGCTTGCTGCCTGAAGAGGGCCAGCGAACAGCAATTGCCAGAGCGCTAGGAATTTCACCCGACAATCCGTTCCGGCTTCTCGAAGCGCTCGGCGGTGATGTGGCCGGTGCGCTCGCTTTCCTGCCGCAAGGCCAGAGGCCCATCGACACCAAAATGCAGGAACCGCCTGTTGCGCTTTCAGATGAAGAGCTTGCGCGGTTGCTCGAACGATTGCCTCGTGTTCCCATGTTGGCGGGCGAGGGAGGCGCGCGGCTGAGCCTTGCCGGAGCGCAGAGCAAACTACCCATCGTGCTCACCCCACAAGGAAGCATCGCCATTCCTCGTCCCGGAGAGCCATCGACCCATCTTATCAAACCTGAGCCCAAGCGATTTGCGGGTTTGGCAGCCAATGAAGCATTCTGCCTCGCGCTTGCCCGTGCCGTTGGGCTCGATGCGGTCGAAGCAGAATGGCGAGACATAGCGGGCCGGCCGCTACTGCTTGTCACCCGATATGATAGGCACACGTTCCAGAACGGGCCGCGAAAGGGACAGACCCTGCGCCTCCATCAGGAGGACTTCGCACAAGCGCTCGCCGTTCCTTCTCACCGGAAGTACGCCGCCGAGGGAGGGCCGGCATTCCGGGAGGGATTTGAACTCCTGCGCCGAGCGGCGAGCCGTCCCGCCCGAGAGGTATTGAAGCTCGCAGATGCTGCCGTTTTCAATCTCGTCATTGGCAATGCAGACGCGCATGCCAAGAATTACAGCCTTATGCGAAAGCAGAGCGGCGAGGTGGTGCTCGCGCCGCTCTATGATCTTGTTGCAACCCATATGTGGGATGAACTTTCGCCGCGCCTCGCGATGCGCTTTGGCCGGGCAACTGATCTCGATGAAATTGATGACAGCAGCTTTACACGTTTTGCCGAAGAGGCTGGGCTTGCCGCGCCCTATGTAAAGCGCAGAGCCCAGGTGCTTGCGCGTTCAATTCAGGCTGCAATCGATAGAGGAGTGGGTGTTGCAGGATTGACCAATCCCGACACAACCCGTGAGCTTGCTGACGCCACATTCGAAAGGGCCGCGCGGCTGGAATTGAAGTAGCGCTGGTGGCAAACCACAATCGGAGGAGGGCGATGGCCCGAAGCAAGAAATCCTATCCTGAGTTCTTCAGACTTATCGCGCGCATCAAGAAAGTGCGGACGGTGTATCTCTGCGCTGGGTCGGACCGGCGCATATCCGCCACCGACAGCCGCCCTTCTCCAGATCGAGGCTTGCGCTCATTCTCTAGCGCAGGTCGGTCGAGCGTGGACGCCTGCCAGCCTCCGCAGGCGGACACTGCGATTCAACCAGCAATCGCCCTTCTTCGTGCAAATCGCTTGGATAAGTCAGTCACGAGTGGTTATGTTGCCGCCGGGTGAACTCAGTCCACACTGCTCTACCGCCAGAAGTCTTTGGCCAAACTCTGGAATCAGTGCTGCGTCGGCGCATCGAGTGCAACAGATTAATATAACCGGATAATATTTGAAGGCAGGCTCTCAGGGCATTGATTCTAGGATTATGAATGACTGGCTCGAGAAACCTCAAAGATCTGTCGCTTGAGCTAGCGATAGCCGAAATGATCAAACATTTTCAGGCTATTGCCGCAGATGACGACCCTTGCGGATTATACGCGGCGATCACTGAGTGGCTCATCGAGAGCCTTGGCGAGGAAGCAATGAGAGTTGAAGCAAAGCGATTGGTCGCTCTGCTGACTTCTCGCGAGAAGCAGGTTCTCGAACTGACGGTGAATGGACACAGCAGCAAGGAAGTCGGGAAATTGCTTGGAATTAGCGACCGGACCGCTGAGATTCACAGATCAAATGCTTACAGGAAGCTAAATGCCCGCTCGGGTGCAGATGCAATCCGCATCGCCATCTATGCCGGATCGGATTTGCTGACGAAGCCATAGATCTGACAAGGTCCATCCAAGACAGCAGGTCGAACGGTTTACCGCCCGATTCACACTGCAAATCCAGCAAGTAGCTTTGCATTGATAGCACCACCAATCTTCAGGATCGATCAGCGGATCAGTTCCCGCGTTCGGCTGCCAGAAACGCGCGATAGGCATCGGCAATCCCTTCGCGCAGGCTGATTTTCGGACGCCACCCCATCGCCGCGATCCGCTCGCCGCTCATCAGCTTGCGCGGGGTGCCGTCGGGCTTGCTCGTGTCCCTGGTGATCGCGCCGGCAAAGCCCACCACTTCGCACACCATCTGCGCCAGTTCGATGATCGGCAGATCCTTGCCCGAACCAAGGTTCACATGCTCCTCGCCCGAATATTGCTTGAGCAGAAACACGCAGCCGTCGGCCAGATCGTCCACGTGCAGGAATTCGCGGCGCGGCGTGCCGGTGCCCCAGATCTCGATACTGGCCGCGCCCGCCTTTCTGGCCTCATGCGCCTTGCGGATCAGCGCGGGCAGGACATGGCTGCTGGCCAGATCGAAATTGTCGCCGGGGCCATAAAGGTTGGTCGGCATGGCGCTGATGAAATCGCAGCCGTATTGGCGGCGATAGGCCGCGCACAGCTTGATCCCGGCGATCTTGGCAATCGCATACCATTGATTGGTGGGTTCCAGCGGGCCGGTGAGCAGCGCCTCTTCGGGGATCGGCTGCGGGGCAAGCCGGGGGTAGATGCAGGACGAGCCGAGGAACAGCAGCTTCTGGGCACCATTGCGATAGGCCCCCTCGATCAGATTGGCCTCGATCATCAGATTGTCGTAAAGAAATTGCGCCGGATAACTGTCATTGGCCATAATGCCGCCCACTCTGGCGGCGGCCACCACCACCGCATCGGGACGGTTGGCGGCAAACCATTCGCGCACCAGCGCCTGTTCGCGCAGATCGGTCGAACGCCCGGATGTCAGGATTTCGCAATCCTCGCATTCCAGCCGCCGCACGATGGCGCTGCCCACCATGCCCCGGTGCCCCGCGACATAGATGCGCTTTCCGGCCAGCGCATAGGCCATCAGTCGAAGCCCGCGATCGGTTCGGCCCGCATCACTTCCAGATCCGCCAGCACCATTTCACGCGCCAGATCGCGCGGGGAAGTCTCGTGCTGCCAGCCCAGCTTCGCCTTCGCCTTGGCCGGATCGCCCAGCAGCAGTTCCACCTCCGTCGGGCGGAAATAGCGCGGATCGACTTCGATCAGGCAGCGCCCGTCGGCCACGGAATAGCCCTTCTCGTCGGCGCCCTCGCCGCGAAACTCCACCGGCACGCCCGCATCCTCGAACGCCCAGCGCACGAATTCGCGCACCCTTGTGGTGATGCCGGTGGCGAGCACGTAATCATCGGGTTCGTCCTGCTGCACCATCAGCCACATGCCGCGCACATATTCACGCGCGTGGCCCCAGTCGCGCTGGGCATCGAGATTGCCGAGATAGAGCTTTTCCTGCCGCCCCAGCGCGATGGCGGCGGCGGCGCGGCTGATCTTGCGGGTGACGAAAGTCTCGCCGCGCAGCGGGCTTTCATGATTGAACAATATGCCGTTGCTGGCGTGAATGCCGTAGGCCTCGCGGTAATTCACCGTGATCCAGTAGGCATAGAGCTTGGCGGCGGCATAGGGGCTGCGCGGATAGAAGGGCGTGGTTTCGCGCTGCGGCACTTCCTGCACCAGCCCGTAAAGCTCGCTGGTGGAGGCCTGATAGAAGCGCGCCTTCTTCTCCAGCCCAAGAATGCGGATCGCTTCCAGCAGCCGCAGCGTGCCAATCCCGTCGGCATTGGCGGTGTATTCGGGGGTTTCGAAACTTACCCCCACATGGCTTTGCGCGGCGAGATTGTAGATTTCATCCGGCTGCACTTCCTGCACGATGCGGATCAGATTGGTGCTGTCGGTCAGATCGCCGTAATGCAGGTGGAAACGCTGGTTATCGACATGCGGGTCCTGATAGATATCCTCGATCCGCCCGGTGTTGAAGCTCGACGAACGCCGCTTCACCCCATGCACATCATATCCCTTTTCGAGCAGCAGATGCGCCAGATAGGCGCCATCCTGCCCGGTGACGCCGGTGATGAGTGCGGTTTTGGTCAAGGGCTTGTCCCAGCTTGATCGAACATCCGGCTGCGGCGGTTAGCGGCATCGCCGTTGGCTGGCAATGCACACATTGGAAGCCTGAATGCAGTCGTGCGGCAAAATGATTACGGCATTGGCGAGCCAGCCTTGGTAGATCTGTTATTGCCCAATTGCCATAAAATCGAGTGCCATCCTGGGCAGAAATTCGGCAATTGGATGCCATTTTCGGGTCATTCGAATCCGTCCGCCTCGTTTCGAAACCAGCAAAGTATGCCCCCGGTCGAAAAGGGCGAAACGCTTGGGGCCGAGATGACTGAAAATCTCACGCGCTCAAGATTGTCCCAACCGCTACATGCCTGAGAGCCCGATTAAAAATAAGGTGAGTGATATCATTGGGTTGTGATTCAACCGTCCTTGTCAAGAAGATGGAGGAACGCATGGCCTGGAATGATACCGCTCGTGAGGAGTATAAGCGCACAGGTTCGGGATATCCAAGCGATATGACGGACCGGGAATAGACGATCATCGAACCGGTATTGCCGCCCGCCAAGCGCGGAGGCCGTTCCCGAACGACTGATTTGCGCAAGGTAATGAACGCCATTTTCTACATCGCATCGAGCGGTTGCCAGTGGCGGATGCTTCCGAAGGATTTTCCGCCGGTATCGACGGTGCGAGTCTATTTTTATGCGTGATGCAACATGGGCCTATGGAGCACGATCAACCAACTGCTGGTGATGAGTGTGCGCGAGATTGAGAGGCGTGAGGCCAGCCCATCGGCGGGCGTGATCGACAGCCAGAGTGTCATGACCACAGAGAGCGGCGGGCCACGCGGCTATGACGCGGGCAGGAAGGTCAACGGCCGCAAACGCCACATCATCACCGATACGCTTGGCCTGATACTGCATGTCATGGTCGAAACCGCCGATATTCAGGACCCCGATGGCGCGGTCGATGTGCGCAAAGCCATCCGTTTCCGCTTCCCGTGGCTTCGCCATGTCTTGGCCGACGGCGGATATGCCGGAGATAAATTGCGCGGTGCGCTCAAAGGGCACGGGGACTGGACCATCGAAATCATCAAGCGATCAGATCGCACCAAAGGTTTTGAACTCTTGCCCGGAAGATGGGTCGTCGAACGGGCCTTTGCCTGGATTGGCAGATGCCGCCGCCTTGCCAAAGGCTGGGAGCAATCCATCTCCAGTGCAACCGCATGCGCCTATATCGCCAGCCTCCGCATTCTCAACCGCCGTTTCGCAAGATATTGCTAATATTGATAAACTTTTGAATAGGGCTCTAATGTATTTTCGCAACGAACTTTGGGAGAGCGTCAGAGGTGCGCAGTCAGGGTCTTTGCCTATTGCTCGGTCGGCGGACATTCTCCAGATTGATACTTCATAGACTTGGTTTATTGCATGGTTTTCGATCTCGGATATCCGCCCCACAATACTCACAACCCGCGCCCGGGCTATCGTGGAACGAGCCTGCAGGAATTTCATGCAGCCTTCCCTGATAACGAAGCTTGCCTGCGTCATATTTTCGAGACTCGGTACGGCCAGTGTCCGACGTGTCCCAATTGCCGCAAACCCAAAAAATGGTACCGCATTTCCGGAACGACGCGCTTTCAGCATCCGTGCGGCAAGGCTATTTCGCCCAGAGGGCAAACCCTGTTTCACAATTCCCAGATACCGCTGCAATTATGGTTTTACACCATGTTGCACTTCGCCAATTCGCATGAGGGCGTGAATACCGGATTCCTTCAACGTCATCTGGGGGTTTCTCAGACGCATGTCTATGCGATGACGCGCAAAACTCGCATGCATCTGGCAGCTCTGGACCAACTCAATAAAGTTGGCGAGGCGGGCAAGCAGGTGTTGGTTCGGCTCGAAAAGCTTCTCGGAGTGAATGTAAAAGTTCCCGGAGGCCAGAACAGAGCAAGTGCACTCTTTGTAGCAGATAGTGAACAGATTCAGTCTACGGTAGTCGGCAGAGCACGAAGGAGTTTACTCCGAATGATAATTCAGAGAAAGGTCTGTACCGGGGCAATACCCGTTACCGACTGCTCATGGACATATCGTGCTCTTTCGGACTATGGAAGGCGTAGGTCTGTCGTTGAACTTCTACCAACATTTATGCTTGCCAAGCCTGACAGTCCCGATCCTATCAGGAGCTTTCTCTTGCATTTCAAGAGACCTATGATCAATAACTACCGGCGCGTCGACAAGGACTATCTCTGGCTTTATCTCAAGGAATTTGAGTTCCGATTTAACAGGCGTCAGCGCTCTCAGGAGATATTCGGCGATATGATTAGTGCGTTTCCAGTACTGACAAGCCCCGTTAGGCAGCAACTCGCCGATTGGAACTTTGCCGATTTGCTGGGCAAGGTCCGTCGCGCGCCATGAAGAGACCAGGGACAAGCGTAGGAAAGTTTTTCGAACGTTTCCCGAATGAGCGCGCATGTCTTGAACACATCTTCGAAACCCGCTGGGGAGAGCACTCACCATGTCCCGGGTGCGGCGGTGTGGGTGGATGGTTTCATGTCACAGGAACGAAAAAGTATGCTCACCGCTGCCGAAGGCAATTTTCAGTATTGAAGGACACGATCTTCTATCGCTCAAACCTGTCGCTCATGGCGTGGTTCTACGCGATTTTGCTCTTTGCCAATTCGAACTCTGGCAAGCGGTCGAGCTTCATCCGCAAGCAACTCGGCCTCGGACTCACCTCCTCGCTTCGCCTGTGTTACCAGATCCGGTTGCAGACAGCATTCTGCGAGCGCCCTGTGCGAATTGGAGGACCTGGTAAGAATGTATATATCGATGAGACGCTTGTTCCCTATGTTAACACCAACAGGCCGGGTGACACGCCTTCGGCAATAGTGATGGGAATGGCGTGCGAGGGGCAGGTCGTTTCCGGGATAATTCCCGATCGGACCCTTCGGACATTCGAAAAGAATATCGATCGTTTCGTCGTACCGGGCTCGACGATTATCACTGATGGGCATCTAAGCTACAGCGGGTTGTCGCGGAAGGGATGGCATCACATTGCGGTCA
>JBGSLI010000186.1:0-9766 GCA_041740775.1 Alteraurantiacibacter sp.
GCATCCAGTGCGGCGGCAGCCTGGACGAAGGCGACTTCGGCAGGCGCATCATCGGAGGCAGGCGATGGGGCTGCGGCCAGTTCAACCGCCTCGTCCGCGCCGCGCCTTGCGAGCATGGTGGCTTCGAAACGCGCGGCATTGCGCGCAAAACGCGCGTCATCCGGATCGGCCTGGAGCGCCTGGGCAAAGAAGCGTTCGGCCAGATCATGCCGACCCATCCGGTCATAGGCTATCGCCATGCCGTTATAGGCCGCGCCGGCCTGATCGGGATGATAGGATGCCTGGCGGAAGGCGTTTATGGCGGCCGCCGGGCGGTTGGCCGCCAGATGCCGCCTGCCATCCTCGATCCGCTGGGCGAAATAGCTCGACATGTCGGGCTGGGCGGCGGGCGCGGGATCGCGCAGGCCGAAATTGAACGGGAAGCTCTGGCACCCCGATGTCGCCATCAGGGCAAGGATCAGGGCGGGGCCCGTCAGCATCTTGTTCATCGCAGCTATCCTCCGGTCATCAAGGGGAACACATCGCGGACCATGCGAATGGCCGCGGGAAGCATGATTACGCCGATCATCGTGGGCAGCATGAAAACCACCAGCGGGATGGATATGAGCACCGGCAGGCGGTGCGCCTTTTCCTCCGCCCGCATCCGCCGCTTCTCGCGCATTTCCTCGGCATAGACGCGCAAGGTGGCCGAAACCGACGTGCCCAGCTTGTCCGACTGTATCAGCAGCGTGGTGAAACTGCGGATCTCGTCGACCCCGGCGGCATCGGCCATGCGCCGGAAGGCTTCTTCACGCGTTGCCCCGGCGCGCAATTGCAGCACCGCCGTGCCCAGCAGGGTGGAGACCAGCGGATGCGACCGCGCCATTTCGCGCGCCACGCGATCAATCGCGGATTCCACCCCCAGCCCGGCCTCCATGCACACCAGCATCAGATCGAGCGCATCGGGAAAACCGTTGACGATCGTTTCGCGGCGCCGGTCCGCGCGGGCCTGGACAAAGAGCGAGGGCAGGAACAGCCCGAACAGGCCGAGCAGTGAGCCGAACACATAGAGCGCGAAGAATCCCGGAGGTTCGGGCCGGGTGAGCGCGATCGCCAGAAAAATTCCCGGCAGCACGAACACCAGCGCCAGCCTGATCAGCGTGTAAGCGCGCGGGGCTGCGGGCGAGGGATAGCCGGCGGCGATCAGCCGTTCGCGCAGGCGCACATCCTTGCTGTCCCCAAGGTGCAGGCCGGTGCGCTCCACCGCTTCCACGATCGCGGTCCACGCGGCCTTGTTTTCCGCCTGGTGCGAAGGCGGCCGGTGGCCTTCGAAGACGTAATCTTCCCGGATCTTCTGCAATTGCCCGCGCACCGCGCTGCGGCGATTGAAATATGCCATCACGGCAAAGCTGGCGACCACGACGATCACGAACACGCCGATCAGGAGGGCGATCCGGATGACGGCGCTGGCGAGGATCTGTTCGAGCATGTCAGACCTTGATATCGATCATCTTGCGGATCATCAGGAAGCCGCACAGATACATCACCATCAGCACTATGAAGCCGATCGTGAAGGATCGCTCCTCGGCCACGCTGAGGTAGAATTCGGGGTTGACCAGGAACATGCCGACAAAGGCGAAGATCGGCAGCGCGGTCAGCAGCCAGCCGGTCATCCGCCCTTCCGAACTCAGCGCGCGCACCTTCAGATACAGCGAGGCGCGGGCGCGGATCACTTCGGAAAGGTTCTGCAATATCTCCGCCAGATTGCCGCCGGTCTCGTTCTGCACGGTGAGCGAGACCACGAACATGCGGATATCATCGAGATCCCAGCGTTCGGCCATTTCGGTAAGCGCATCGGTCAGTTCCGAACCGTAGGAAACCTCATCCGAGACCAGCCCGAATTCGCTGCCGATGGGATCTTCCATTTCCTGCGTCAGGATGGACAGCGCCGAAGCGATCGGATGGCCCGCCTTCAGCGCGCGCACGAACACGTCGAGCGCGATGGGAAACTGCTGTTCCACCCGCCGCCGCCGCCGTGTGGCCATCATCGACAGGATCATCACCGGCAGCAGGATTCCGATGCAACCTGCGATCACCGCCGCCATCAACAGCACCCCGCCCGTTGCGCTGATATCGGTGGCGGCGATGACCAGCAGGTTGAGCGCCAGCACCAGCAGCGTGACCACCACCATGCCCAATTGCGCCTGCACGATCGAAAACGGCACGCCCGAACCGGCGATGGTGCGTTGCAGTCCCAGCAGCGGCCCACGCAGGAATGCGGGCACGCCCAGCAGTTCGCGCGGCTGGTTCTTGCGCAGCAGCGCCACCACCTGATCGCGGTCCAGCCCACGGCGGATGAAGGACAGCCGCTTGTTCACCGCGCGCTTGTGCGCATTCTGCGACCAGGCGAAATTCAGCACCAGCTGGCTGACCAGAAAGATCGAGGCGAAAATCGCCAGCAGCAGCCCTACCCGGATGGCAATATCCGCCATGTTCAGGAAAGCCTGATATCGGGCCGGAACAGTTCGGCCGGAAGGTTGATGCCCGCTGCCCTGGCGTGTTCGAGGAATTTGGGCCTGATGCCGGTGGCTTCGAAATCGCCGATGACCCGGCCATCCTCGGCCCGGTCGCGGATGCGGAACTGGAAGATATCCTGCATCGTTACCACATCGCCTTCCATGCCGGTGATTTCCGACAGGCTCAGCACCTTGCGGCGGCCATCGGACAGGCGCCCCACCTGCAGCACCACGTTGATCGCCGAAGCGATCTGCGCGCGGCTGGATTTGGAGGTGATATCGATCCCGCTCATCCCGATCATCTGTTCCAGCCGCGAAAGCGAATCGCGCGCGGTATTGGCGTGAACGGTGGTCATCGATCCGTCATGGCCGGTGTTCATCGCCTGGAGCATGTCGAAGGCTTCCCCGGCGCGCACTTCGCCCACGATGATGCGATCGGGCCGCATCCGCAGCGCATTCTTCACCAGATCGCGCTGCGTCACTTCGCCGCGCCCTTCGATGTTGGGGGGGCGGGTTTCCAGCCGCGCGACATGTTCCTGCTGCAGCTGCAATTCGGCGCTGTCCTCGATCGTCACGATCCGCTCGCGCTCGTCGATGAAGGAGGACATGGCGTTGAGCATCGTCGTCTTGCCCGAACCGGTGCCGCCCGAAATCAGCACGTTGCGGCGCGATTTGACCACCGCGGAAAGGACTTCGGCCATCGCTTCGGGCACCGATCCCAGTTCGATCAGGCGCGGGATGCCGATCTTCTTCTTGGCGAATTTGCGGATCGAGAGCAGCGATCCGTCCACCGCCAGCGGGGCGACGATGGCGTTGACGCGCGATCCATCGGCCAGCCGCGCATCGACGAAGGGCGAACTTTCGTCCACCCGCCGCCCCACCGCGCTGACGATCTTCTGGATGATCCGCATCAGATGGCGTTCATCCTTGAATTCGGTGCGCACCTTTTCCAGCAGGCCGTGGCGTTCGACGAACACGTTCTTGGGGCCATTGACGAGAATATCGGTAATGTCCTCGTCCTGCAGCAGCGGTTCGAGCGGGCCGAGGCCGAACAATTCGTCAAAAATGTCGCTGATCAGCGTATCGCGTTCGTTGCGGTTGAGAACCTCGTCCTCTTCGATCAGCACTTCGGCGACGATTTCGCCGATGCCCTTGCGCAATTCCTCGCGCGACATCTTGTCCAGCGAGGCCAGATTGATCCGGTCGAGCAGCGCCTTGTGGATCGACACCTTGAGTTCGAGCATCCGGTTGTCGCTCTTGCCCGAAGCCACCTGCGCCGGGATTGTCAGGGGCCGCGTAACTTCCCTGCTCTCACCCGCATCGGCACCCGAATCTCCACCCGCATCGGCATCCGAATCCGCTCCCGTATCGGGCGCAGGATGGGCCGGGAACGGCGGCGCTGCATCCACCCCGTCGGCGGATTGCGCGCCCGTTTGCCGCAAGGTCCACTTCATCGCCCGCGCCTCGCCTTTGCCGGTGCCAGCATCGGGCCGAGCGCGCGCGCCAGATCATCGATATCGCGGGCGAAGGAAGCTTTGCGTGAAAGATCGCCCACCAGCCTGCCCTCGTCGGTCGCCTGCGCCAGTTCGCCGCGATCTTCGCGGATTGCCGCGATCACTTCGCCCCCCAGCGTATCGGCCACATCCTGCAAGGAAATATTGCGGAACCGCCCCTTTGCCGCGCAGTTCACCACCAGTCGCACCTTGTCGCGGCGGATGCCGACTTCGCCGAACAGATCCATCGTCCGGCGCGCCTGCCGCAGATGGGCCAGCGTCTGCTGGGTGACGAAAACCACCGAATCGGATTCGGCCACCACCGACAGCGACCAGCTTGTCCAGGCGGGCGGCAGATCGATGAACACCAGATCGAATTGCGCCCGCGCCAGTGCGATGATGCGCAGCACCTGATCGACATCGATCTGTTCGATCGGCAGGATTTCGGCGGGCGAGGCGATGATATACAGTCCGTCGCGGCATTTGGTGGCCACGTTGCGGATCATGTCCTGATCCAGCCGCGCATCGGCCTCCAGCAGGCTCTGGATCGAACGGGCATTGTCCAGCCCGGCATGGGCGGCCAGCTCGCCCGACTGGAGATCCAGATCGATCAGGCAGCAGCGGATCGGATTGGCGGCCTGTTCCACCAGCGCATTGGCCAGATGCAGCATGATCGACGATGTTCCAGTGCGCCCCAGCGCGCCGACGAAGGACACTACGGGCGCCAGCGGCACTTCGCTATCTTCGGCCAGCTTGGCGCCGATGTTGAAGATTTCCGCGATCAGCGCCTCGGCATCGAAGGGCAGCGCCACCACATCCGAAACGCCGTGGCGCAGCAGCGTGCGCATCACCTGGATATCGGCATTGCGCACCGCCGCGATGATCGGCAGATCGGGGAACATCCGCTTGATCGCTTCCAGCCGGTCGAGCGTGGCGTGTTCGTCCGCGTCCACTTCCAGCACCAGCAGTTCGGCATCGCGCAATTGTCCACGGTCGGGCACATCGCGCGGGGCCAGCGGCAGCAATTGCAGATCGGGCAGGACGCTGCGCGCCTGCGCGGGAATGCCGGCAGCCCACGTCCGGTCGGCAATGATAACCGTTTTCGGAGCCTTGCCGACTGCGTTGCTGATCGAGAGTTTCAAGATATCCTTCATCTCATTTTTCGAAAGCTAGTAGCCCCTGTCCCCTTCGCCATCTTCCATTGTGAGCGAATGGCTGGTTCCCGGCAGCCCCAGATTTGCGAGTGTGCCAAGGCTGATCGGTCTGAAGGCGAGGTCTTGCACGGTAATGGTGACGATCGGATCGACATCGGACCCGTTCGGATCACCGGCAAAGCCGAGGCCCGAATTTGTATAAGTTATGACGATATTTTCCGGCCCGATGCCGCCGTAAAAGATTTTCATCCGGTTCACGATATTTGGGAATGCACCTGGTTTTACGGTTGTTCCAAAGGCGCAGGGGTCCCCGGCAGGGCATTGGCAGGTTACCGTCCCGTCGGCGGTCGACGAACATGTTATCCTTCTGAAATGAGTTTCTTGCACCACCGTGCCCTGCGGAATCCCGCCGCTGATGGCGAAGCTGTAGTTGAACAGGCCGGACGGCACCATATCGGTTACCACGGCATAGCGCGTGCCCATCTGCGTGGCCTTTTCCACCTGGCCGATATTCCACATCTAGCGCCCGACATCGATCGTGCCCAGCAGCAGCAGGAACAGCGGCAGGACCAGCGCGAATTCCGCCGCCGAGCTGGCGCGCTGGTTGCGCAGCAGGCGGGCCAGCCGCATCATATCCCCGTCACCGGCGCTTCGGCCTGCGCCACCACATCGATATTGCTGATATCGAAGCCCAGCAGGCCCAGGATCGGGGTGTAGGAAAAGCGCGTCCACACCAGCACCTTGGGCGCTTTCACATCTGCGGTGCCGGCATAAAGCCCGGTGCCGTAGGCTGCATCGCAGGAGACCTGGATATTTATATCACCAACTTCCCAATCGGCGATTCGTGGCGCTGTGCCCGCAGGGAAGCCCGAAAGCGTGACGTTTTTGATCTGATCGCTCACCCCGCCTGTATCGGCAAACGCACCGGCACCCGAACAATCGAAATTCTCGAACCGTTGCCGCGCCGCAAACCGCGCGCCTTCGCGCACATATTTGATCGCCTTGTGCTCGGTCTGGAAATAATAGCCCGCTTCCATCGTGGTGAAGATCAGGGCGAACGCCATCGGCAGGATCAGCGCCATTTCGGCGGCTGCCGCAGCGCGCGTATCTCGCAGGAAAAAGATGCCCCCCGGTTTCCTCATCATTGCACCAGATAGGGCTTGTCCTTGCGGAAAGACTGCAAGGTATTGCCCACGCCCGAACCATCGCCCAGCGAAGCCGGGCCGATGATTTCGACATAGATGGAATCCTTCAGGGAGCCGTTGCCGCGGCCATCGATCGTGGGTTCGACAAGGAACACCTCGATCCATTCGCCGATATCCACCGGGGTGGAAGCCCCCTGCAAAGACGAGCAGTTTTCCACCACCGCGATCTGCAACACCCGGCGGTTGGGATCGGGCGTGCCGCCGAAGGCCGGAGTGCAGATCGGCACACCGCGCTGCCCGCCGCTGTTGGGAACGGTGCCGGTGGTGGCGTTGATCGTCCTCAGCCCCAGTTCCCACAGATAGGTTTCATAGCGCGTCATGGTAGCAGAGGGCGGGGCAATGCCGTGATTGCCGGAGAAATAATCCCACCGCGCCCATGTGCCGTTGCCGTAACGATTGTTCGCATCACTGCCACAGGCCATGCCGTAGCTGGTATAATGGCACAGGTCGCGCGGCAGCCCCATTGCCGTAACTGTGGGCGCTATGGCGGTGTTCTGAACCGATTGCGTATTGGGATTGGTGATCGCACTGGAAAGAAGCGGGTGGAATCGCTCATTACTGGGCGGCAAACGATAGCCCTGCCCGGCCTGGCCCTGCGAAAATCCGCAGGCATTGCCGTTGGTGGCAGTATTGGCCTTGATCAGATCCTTCACCACATTGGTGGACGAAGGGCAGTTGCCGGAAAAGCACGGGGCCAGCGTGGTGCCAGCGCCTTGCGAGAAATCGAAGATGTCGAAGCGCGTGTTCACCGCGTCATACAGCGATTGTGGATTGCCGGTTTCGGGCGAGGTGCCGTCTGCCGGGGCGCAATCGAGCGGCACCTCGTCAAACGCCAGCGCTTTCAGCAGATCGGAATTCTGCCCCGCGCCCACTTCGAGAAAGCCGAAATCGCCCGGTGCCCAGGTGCTGACCGTGGTGCCCCCGGTGCCGCCATTGTTGGTCCCGCCATCGCGCGTATTGCCGTGGCCCGTCGCCTGCACGCCCCAGCCCACCAGCGTGGATGCGCGGACACCGGGTGCGGGGTTGCAGATCATCAGCGGCGGGACTTCGCAGATGGCCGAGCCCATGCCCGCCATCGCGATCCCGCGCGCATTGCTGCCGAACAATCCGCCGATCGAGGTGAAGGCATAGCGCGCGGCGCGCACGTCTACCGTCACTTCCACAAACCTCGCCTGCGCATCGGTGGTGGCAGGGCTGGTCTTGGCCTCGTCCTGAAAAAAGGCCACGCCGGTAAACGACCCGCAGGCATTGCTGGTCACGCCGATGGTAGTGCCGCCGTTCACGGTAATCTCATTGCCATCAGCACTGCCGTCGTTGGACAAGAGGGTGATGTTGCGCAGCAGTTCCACCGCCGCATTGCCCGCGCGGGCGCAGGCGCCGTCTTTCTCGTCCAATTGGGTGACCGCGCCCAGCGCGGCGTGATCGGCGGCGGTCTGCAATTCGGAATCGAGCGCCATCAGCCGGTTGTAGTCAAACGCCGCCCCGGCCACGATAATCAGCCCGGTGATGGCAATCGCATAGGTGGCCCCTACCGCGCCGCGATCATCAGGCAGAAAGGCAGAAAGTCGAGGCATGGCAAAGTCCGCTCAGCTCCCCCCGCCGCCGCCACCGCCGCCGCCACTGACCGAGGTGGTATCCTCTGCCTCAGGCTGGATCACGGTGCGGTTGCGCACGCGTTCTGCCGCAGCGGCTGCCGATTCGGCGCTGGTTTCCATCGGCTCGGTATAGACCGGATCGGGGTTCACCACCATTGCGCCAAAGGTCTGGCGGTTGGCCTCGCCGAAATCTTCGGGATCGATCAGGCCGGAACTGGTGCTGTGGGTGCTGGCGCAACCGGCCAGCAATCCGCCCGCCAGTGTCAGCATGATGGGGGCCTTAATATTCATAATCGCCACTTTCTGTTTGCGGAGCCGCCGGCGGCAGATCGCGCGGCTGATAAACGTCGCCGTTCAGCAGCACATCCACCGCGCTGGGAGCGGGCACGCGATCGGTGGGCAGGCGCACCTGATCGGGCCGGATCGGCCGCACCAGACGCGGCGTCACCACGATCAGCAATTCGTTTTCGCCGCGCTGATAGCTGGTGGAACGGAACAGCGAACCGATGATCGGCAGCGATCCCAGCAATGGCAACTGGTTGGTGGTGGCCTGCGTTTCATCGCGCAGCAGCCCGGCGATGGCGAAGCTTTCCCCGTCGCGCACTTCCAGCGTGGTGCGCGCGCGGCGCGTTTGCAGGCCGGGCACCGAAAGCCCGTTGATGGTGACAGAAGCGCTGGGATCGATCGAGCTGACTTCGGGCTCCACCACCAGATTGATGACCCCGTTGCCCAGCACCGTGGGGGTGAAGGCCAGGCTGACGCCGAAGGGCTTGAACTGCACGGTGATGGCATTGCCGCCGCCCCCGCCGCCCGCGCCGCCGCTGTTGCTTTGCGAGACGGGGATCGGAAATTCGCCGCCCGCGAGGAAGGATGCGCTTTCGCCCGAAAGCGCCACCAGCGTGGGTTCGGCCAGCGTGCGCGACAGGCCGTTGCGTTCCAGCGTATCGAGATAGGCTTCGATGCTGACATCGCCCAGTTCGAACAAGGCGCCGAACACGCCGAAGGCATCGGTTATTTCGCCGATGATGGGGGTGGAAACCCCCGTCAGCGGATCGGTAATCAGCCCCGCGCCATTGCCCACGGCGGCGGAAAAATCGCCGTCATTGTCAAAGCCGAAGCCGCTGACGCCCAGGCTTTCGCCCACGGTGCGGTTCACTTCGGCAAAGCGCACTTCCAGCATCACCTGCTGGCTGGCACCCATGCCCAGCAGATTGATCACATTGTCCCCGGCAAAGGCGCTGGCCAGCCGCGCCGCGCGGTCTGCCGCGCCGGCATCGTTCACCGTGCCCGAAAGCACCAGCGATCCGTTGGAAAGCCCCACCTCGATCGCCTGTCCGGGCATCAGATCGGCAAGCTGGCGGCGCATCCCGTCCACATCGGGGCCGACCGATACATCCATCACCGCGATCACGCGGTTGCTGGCATCATACAGCGTCAGGCTGGTGGTGCCCAAGGATTTGCCCAGCACATAGATCGATCGTTCGGAAATCGGCAGCACATCGGCGATATCGCTGTTGCCGATCATCGCCCGCTCGATCCGTTCGCTGGTGGTGACCACCTGGCTCTTGTTGATCGGCACGATCAGTTCGCCCGCGTGCAGGCCGAAACGTTCTGCATCTGCGCGGCGGCGGGGCTGGTGCCCACTCCGGCGCTCAGGCCTGCAGCGGCAAAGGCCAGTGCGGCACAGTCCAGCATCTTTCTCAATCGGCGCATCTTAACGGCCCCCCTGCCTGCCGACGGGATAATCTGTGGTTTCGGTGCCGCGCACGACAGACATTGTCGGGCCGGATGGGCGCGGCGGCGCGGTGGACTGGCGCGGCGCGG
>JBGSLI010000187.1:0-4981 GCA_041740775.1 Alteraurantiacibacter sp.
CCTGCCGCTGCTGCGCCGCTGTGCGCCCGCCCTGGAACAACGGCATGGTCAGGCGAACGCCGGCAGTAGCGCTCTGCACGGCCTGATCGGCAGTGGTGCCGGGAATCGCGCCCAGCGTGCCGAGGAAATTCTGATAGCCGCCGTTGCTAAACAGGCTGACGGTGGGCAGGCGGCCCGCGCCTGCTATGCGGATATCGAAACCGGCCGCTTCGGCACGTTCGCGCGCGGCGATCAGATCGGGGTTGTGTTCGAGCGCGATATCCACCGCCTCATCCGGGCTGGCGGGCAGGCCGGGCAAGGGCGGTGGCGGCTGAAGATCGCCGGGGGCAGCGCCCGTTACCGCGATGTAATCCTCGCGCGCGGTAACCAGATTGGCCTGCGCGGTGCGCAAATCGCTTTGCGCCAGCGCCAGCCGGCTTTGCGATTGCGCCACATCGGTGCGGGTCAGATCGCCGATTTCGAACCGGTCGCTGGTGGCATCCAGATTGATTTCGAGCACGCCGACATTGTTGGCCGAAAGGCTCACCACCGCCTCGTTCAGGATCACGTTCATATAGGCGGCAACCACCTGCGTGAAAACGAAGCTTTCGGTCCCGCGCAGGTCGGCCCGGCCCGCATCCACCCTGGTTTGTGCCGCGCGAATGCCATTGTGCACCGCGCCGCCCTGATACAGCGGCACGCCAAGATCGAGATTCACGCTGAGCTGGCGCGTGGGGGCGATGAAGCTGGTGGAATTCTGCACCAGAAATTCGGAATGCTGGCCGGTGGCGTTGAGCGTGGGCAGGCTGCGCGCGCGCTGGATCACCACCCCTTCATCGGTGGCACGCAATTGCGCGCGCGCAACGGCGAGATTGGGATTGTCCACGTAAGTGCGGGTCAGCGCCTCTCTCAGCGTTTCGGCGGAAGCGGGCGCGGCGAACAGACAGGCGCCCGCCATCAGCCCGGCGATGATCCGGCGCGAAACCATGGTCAGAAGCTCCAGCCCTTCGGCCTGTCGAATTCGGACAATTGCGGGATGCCGATATCGGCCACCGGGATCAGCGCGATCGCCCCATCCACCTTGCGCCCAACCGCGATGCGGGTGACGCCGTGGCTGGCCAGCCCGGTAACGATCCGCGCGCCTTCGGCCAGGCGGCTGGCGAGGGCGGCGGGGATTTCCTCCACCGCGCCATCCACCACCAGCAGATCGGCACCCTTGCCCTTGCGGCCTGGACCGGCGGCCTCGGCGGGGGAAAGCACGGTCAGCTTCGCCACCAGCGGGCGCAGCAGTTCGGCCAGATAGCCCGAACCGCCATCCACCAGCAGAGCGTGCTCGCTGCCCGCAGGATCGGCTTCTTCGAGCATCCTGCCCTGCACCAGCGGAGCGGGCAGCCAGCCGCCGCCTTCCAGCCGGATCGCGCGATCCATATAGGCGATGGCGCGGCTGGCGGCGGGAACGAAATCCTCCCGCGGTACGGCAGCCATGCGCGCAAGCACGAAGGGGGAATTGACCCCGCTGGTGCGCAGCTGGCTGTCGATCATCGCGCGGCGAGCGCGCTGCTGCGGGGTGATTACGGCTTCGGCGGGGATAGTGGTTGCGGAAATCACGGCAATCGGCTCTCGTCTATATGGGCATCTGTTCAGGGTGCCTGTTCAGGGCGCCTGTTTGGGGCGTCTGTGCCTTAGGGCCTGCATTCCCGCCGGGCAATGGCCGCCTTGTCGCAAAGGGTCGCGAAATGCACGCCCCGATGGCAATCCGTTTTGACGCGCGGCGGGGCGCGCGCCTATGGCCGTTTTGACGCGTAGCGGGGTGCGCGCCTATGGGCGTTTCGACCAAAAGGAGTGCTGGCACGATGAGCGACATGACCACCATCCGCGAGGAAGACCTGATCGAGACGATTGCCGATGCGCTGCAATATATCTCCTATTACCACCCGATGGATTACATCCTCGCGCTGGGAGAGGCCTATAAGGTGGAACAGGGACCGGCGGCCAGGGATGCCATCGCGCAGATCCTTACCAACAGCCGCATGTGCGCCGAAGGGCATCGGCCGATCTGCCAGGATACCGGCATCGTCAACGTCTTTGTCAAATGGGGGCAGGATTGCCGACTCGCATCCGAACGCAGTCTGCAGGAAATTGCCGATGAAGGCGTGCGGCGCGCCTATAATCATCCCGAAAACAAGCTGCGCGCCAGCATTCTGGCCGATCCCGCCTTCACCCGCCGCAACACCCGCGACAACACGCCCTGCGTGCTGAGCGTGGAAATGGTGCCCGGCAGCAGCGTTTCTGTGGATGTCGCGGCCAAGGGCGGCGGTTCGGAAAACAAGAGTAAGTTCAAGATGATGGACCCCAGCGACAATATCGTCGACTGGGTGCTGGAGCAGATTCCATCGATGGGCGCGGGCTGGTGTCCGCCGGGGATGCTGGGCATCGGCATCGGCGGCACCGCCGAACATTGCATGAAGCTGGCCAAGCTTTCGCTGATGGAGCCGATCGACATGGCGCAGTTGAAGGCGCGCGGGGCGCAAAGCGATATCGAGCAATTGCGGATCGACATTTTCGATGCGGTCAATGCAACCGGCGTGGGTGCGCAGGGATTGGGCGGGCTGTCGACCGTGCTCGACGTGAAAATCCTCGACTGGCCGTGCCATGCTGCGGGCAAGCCGGTGGCGATGATCCCCAATTGCGCTGCCACCCGTCATGCGCATGTGGTGCTCGACGGCAGCGGCCCCGCCTATCTGCCGCAGCCCGATCTGGACAAATGGCCTGATGTGCAGTGGGAGCCCGATGCAGAGGCGAAGCGGGTCGATCTCGACAACCTTACGCCCGAAGAAGTCGCAAGCTGGCAACATGGCGATCGCCTGCTGCTCAGCGGCGGGATGCTGACCGGGCGCGACGCCGCGCACAAGCGCATCCACGACATGCTGCAAAAGGGCGAGGAACTGCCAGTGCAGTTCGCAGGCCGGGCGATCTATTACGTCGGCCCGGTCGATCCGGTGATGGGCGAAGTCGTCGGCCCGGCCGGCCCCACCACCGCCACGCGGATGGACAAGTTTACCGAAATGATGCTCGACCTTGGCCTCTTGGCGATGATCGGCAAGGCCGAACGCGGCGCCGATGCGGTGGAGGTGATCAGCCGCTTCAAGGTCGCCTATCTGATGGCGACGGGCGGCGCCGCCTATCTGGTCGCCCGCGCGATCAAGGAGGCCAGGGTGGTGGCGTTCGAGGATCTGGGCATGGAAGCGATCTACGAATTCACCGTGAAAGACATGCCTGTGACCGTGGCGGTCGATTCGCAGGGCAACAATGTCCACACGCTGGCCCCGCTGCACTGGCGCGAGAAGATCCGCAAGGAAGGACTGCTGAATGCTTGATCCGCCTGAGCGCCTTGGCGAATCATCGACCAGCGGCGCACAGGTTTCGACCGGAACCACCCCGAAGGCTGGCGGTCTGTGCATTTTACAGAGTAAACGGGCCGGATGGATAAGGCTGATACCGACAAGCCGGTCGCGCGCGTGAAATTCAGGATCGTCCTCGCCTCGATCGTGGGGCTGTGGGCGACCTATCTGGTGCTGATGACGCTGCGGACCGAGCTTCTGGGCATGGTGTTTGCCAACGAGATGCTGGTGCGGCGGGTGGTTTCCACGCTGATCGGCATCGTCATCACGCTGGGGCTGTGGGTGATGCTGCGCCCGTTCGACGGCAAGCCGCTGTGGGCCAAGATCTGCGCTGCGCTGCTGTTTGCGCTGCCCGCCGCGCTGCTCAGCGCACACGCCAATCGCGTGGTCTTTGCCGATCTGCAGGCGGCGGTGGACGACCGGGTGTTGCAGGAATTTGCCCAGACCCGCGGCGTGCCCGCCGAAGAAGTCGACGGCGACATGCTGGCTGACCTTTCGCAACTGGTGATCATGGGCAATCGCGAACAGATCATCGAAATCGCTTTCAGCCGCTATTTCATGCTGCTGGCCTGGTGTGCGCTCTATCTGGCGCTGCTGACGGGCGAGAAGGCGCGCCTGGCAGAGCGGCGCGAACAGCAGTTTCGCAGCGCCGCCAAGGCCGCCGAACTCAAAAGCCTGCGCTATCAGGTCAATCCGCATTTCCTGTTCAACACGCTTAATTCGCTGTCCGCGCTGGTGCTGACGGGCAAGACGCAGGCGGCCGAACAGATGATCCACATGATCAGCACCTTCTACCGCCGCAGCCTGGCCGATGATCCCACCGCCGATGTGCCGCTGCGCGAAGAAGTCGCGCTGCAGAAGCTTTACCTCGATATTGAAACGCTGCGCTTCCCGCTGCGGCTGGTGGCGCAATATGATATCCCTGCTGAACTGGAGGAGGCGCTGATTCCCGGCATGATCCTGCAACCGCTGGTGGAAAATTCGGTCAAGCATGCGGTGGCCCCAACCGGCGGGCAGGTAACGATCACGCTATCTGCGCGCGAGGAATACGGACGGCTGGTGGTGAGCGTATCGGACAATGGCTCCAGCGCCGCCAGCCGCGATGATATCCGCCCCGGCTTCGGCATCGGGCTCACCAATGTGCGCGAACGGCTGGAAGCGCGCTTCGGCAGGGAAGCATCACTGGTTTCGGGCCATTCGCCCACCGGCTTTGTCACCCATCTGCGCCTGCCGCTGCTACGGATCGGGCAGGCGGCGGCGGCATGAACGACAATCCCCCCGAAACCCTGCGCACGCTGATCGTCGATGACGAACCGCTAGCGGTCGAGCGGATGCAGGTGCTGTGCGCGGAAATCCCGCAACTTACCGTGATCGGCACCGCCAATGACGGCGAATCGGCGCTGCGGCTGGCGGAAAAGCTGGAGCCCGATCTGCTGCTGCTGGATATGACCATGCCCGGCATGGACGGCTTGCAGGTGGCCGCCGCCGCGCGCGGTCAGGTGCCGCAGCCGGCGGTCATCTTCGTCACCGCGCACGAGAATTTCGCGGTCGAGGCCTTCGATATGGAAGCGATCGATTATGTGCTCAAACCGGTGGCCGCC
>JBGSLI010000188.1:0-7788 GCA_041740775.1 Alteraurantiacibacter sp.
GTGCGCATTGCGGGCGGGCAGGGGGCGGCACGGGCGCTCGCCATGCTGGAGGGCGAACTGCTCGACGCGGGATTTTCCGCCGTGGATTATGCGCAATTGCGCGATGCCGGATCGATCGCGCCGCTGGAAGAGGACAATGGCAATGCCCGGCTGTTTGTGGCCGCACGCATCGGCGGCACAAGGCTGATCGACAATATGCCGCTTGGCGGCTGAAAGGTTACTCGCCTTCGGCCGCTTCCGGCTCGGCAGGTTGCGCCGCCTGGCGAGGGGCGTTGAAGGCGGAAACGATCATCCATGTCCCTGCCGCCTCGCGCCGCCACACCGTCTGGCTGAACATGGGCAGGGTGGCCGGTTCTCCGGTTTCGGGATCGCTGGTGGTGAAATCGACGTTTGATGTGAGCACCGCCAGATCGTCTGCCGCGCTGCCCCAGCCGCCCACCGGCTCGATCGACAGCGCGAAATTTTCATCCGCGATCAGCGCGCCATATTCGTCAGCAATCGCCGCGCCGCCCACGATCCTGCTGCCATCGGGGCGCACAAGCACCGCATCATCGGCATAAAGCCGCACCACGCCCACCAGATCGTCTGCCGCCAGCGATTGCAGCTGCGCCTGTTCGGTGGCACGCACCGCATCCACCACCGCAGCGGGATCCTTGCCGCCGCCGCATCCGGCCAGCAGCAGCATTGGTGCAAGCACGGCGATGATGAGCCGCCCGTTGATCCGCGTGAATACGATGTGTGCCATGGCCATACCTCCCCCTTGTTTGACAATTCTTCCGATTCCAGCCGCCAGCCTATCGGCAGCGTGCGGGCAATCCTTGATCTGCCGCAAAGCGGCAGTGGCACAATTGCGGTAGCAGGCGTTCAATCGTGATTGAGACGCCGCGCTATCGCTGATAGGGCGGCGCGCATGAGTGCATGCGATACTTGCGTTGTCCGCAATACGGCGATCTGTTCGGGGCTCGATTCCACCGAAATTGCCGCCTTGAGCAATATCGGCCGCCGGCGCTGGCTGGAGGCGGGCGAATCGCTGGTGTGGGAAGGCGATCAGTCGGTGCTGGTGGCCAATGTCATCGAAGGCATGCTGAAGCTGAGCACGGGCACCGCCGACGGCCGCGAACAGATTGTGGGCGTGGTCTACCCTTCCGATTTCATCGGCCGCCCGTTCGGCGCCACCACCGATCATTCGATCACCGCGCTCACCGCCGCGCATGTCTGCGTGTTCGCGCGCGCCGATTTTGACCGGTTCGCGGGCGAACATCCCGCGCTCGAACACAAGCTGTTGCAGCGCACGCTGGCCGAGCTTGATCGCACGCGCAAATGGATGCTGCTGCTGTCGCGCAAGAATGCCGAAGAAAAGGTGGCGACTTTCCTGCTGGAAATGTCCGAACGGCTGGCAATTGCCGATTGTGACAGCGGGGGGCAGCCTGTCCCGCTCGATGCCTTCGACCTGCCGTTTTCGCGCCAGCAGATCGGCGATGTGCTGGGGCTGACGATCGAAACCGTCAGCCGCCAGATGACCGCGATGGGCCGCGCCGAAGTGATTGCCCTGCCCAGCCGCCGCGCGGTCGAAATCCGTGACCGCGCGGCGCTGGAAGCAATGGCGGGCTAGAACCGGCCCTTAGAACCGGCCCTTAGAACCGAAACGCCACACCCGCGCTCAGCACCCAGGGATCAAGGTTGTGCCGGGTGCGGATCACTTCCACGCCATTGGCAAACCAGGTGGCGTCAGACGTGATGAAATAGCGCTTGGCATCGAGCGAGATGGCAAAGCGCTCGTTAATCGGAACGTCCACCCCTGCCTGAAGCGCGAGGCCGAATTCGTCGCTGAGCGAGAAATCATCCGCCCCCAGAGCCACCGCAGTCGCGCCGGGTTCATCGTCCAGCCACAGGAAATATGCCGGGCCTGCGCCGACATAGGGCGAAATCCCGCCGGGGTTGAAGTGATATTTCAGCGTGAAGGTGGCGGGCACCAGCAAGGCATCCGACACCAGTTCTGTGCCCGCTGCGCCGTCCACCCCGTCGACATCGTGCTGCGTGGTGCAGCAAATCGTTTCGAGCGAGATGTTCGGCGAGAAGAAATATTCGATCGCCAGGGTGGGCACCACATTGTCGTTGGCCACGGTCTGCGTGCCTGCGGGCAGACCCACCGCGTCGAGAAACACCTCGTTGATCTTCCCGTCGGGCAGAACGGCGGTGCCCAGCACCTTGATCTGGATATCGCCCGCTTCCTGCGCTGCGGCAGGGTTGGCTACGCCCGCCAGCCCCAGCGCCAGCGCGGTTGCACCAAGGGTGGGCAGCATATGTCTGGTCATCAGTCTCACTCCATTATTGCCGCACCGGCCGTCCCTCGCGGCCCGCCGTGCGGATCGCCGGGCAAATGCGCGTGGTGCTGGAATGCCGCTTTGATTTGGCGCAAGATCGGCGCACAAAAGTTTCGCGGCAAAGACAGGATGTTTTTGATTGCGATCAACGAACGTGCTGCCACAATCGCTAGCGGCTTGGCCGAACAAGAGGGACACGCAACAGATGGAATCGACGCTCACCCGATCGGGGATATTCTTCGTGCTGATGTTCGGCGCGCTGGCGGTGGCGGGCCTTGCTCTCGATACCGCCTTTGCCGTGCATATGGTGATCGTTGCGCTGGCGGCAGGCCTTGCGCTGGTCGCCACCGTGTGGCGGACCGAGATCGATGCGGTAACGCGCGATGTGCTGCGGATGCCTGCAGATGCCACCCGCTATGATGATGATCCGGTGCGCTGGGGCATTATCGCCACGGTGTTCTGGGGCATGGCGGGATTTCTGGCCGGACTGTTCATCGCGCTGCAACTGGCCTTTCCGGTGCTCAATATCGAACCCTGGTTCAATTTCGGCCGCTTGCGCCCGCTGCACACCAGTGCGGTGATCTTTGCCTTTGGCGGCAATGCGCTGATCGCCACCAGCTTTTACATTGTCCAGCGCACCTGCCGCGCGCGGCTGGCCTTGCCCGGCATGGCCCGCTTCGTGTTCTGGGGTTATCAGCTGTTCATCGTGCTGGCGGCAACCGGCTATCTGCTCGGCGTCACCCAGGCCAAGGAATATGCCGAACCCGAATGGTATGTCGACTGGTGGCTCACCATCGTCTGGGTCTGCTATCTGCTCGTCTTTGTCGCCACCATCGTGAAGCGCAAGGAACCGCATATCTATGTGGCAAACTGGTTCTTCCTCGCCTTCATCCTGACCGTGGCGATGCTGCATGTGGTGAACAATCTGGACGTGCCCGTCAGCCTGCTGGGTTCGCGCAGCTATCCGGTATTCGGCGGGGTGCAGGGCGCGCTGGTGCAATGGTGGTATGGCCACAATGCGGTGGGCTTTTTCCTTACCGCCGGCTTCCTGGCGATGATGTATTATTTCGTGCCCAAGCAGGCGGAACGGCCGGTTTATTCCTATCGCCTGTCGATCATCCACTTCTGGAGCCTGATCTTCCTCTATATCTGGGCCGGGCCGCACCATTTGCATTACACCGCGCTGCCCGATTGGGCGCAGACGCTGGGGATGGTGTTTTCGATCATGCTGTGGATGCCCAGCTGGGGCGGGATGATCAACGGGCTGATGACGCTCAACGGCGCGTGGGACAAGGTCCGCACCGATCCTATCATCCGGATGATGGTGATGGCGCTGGCGTTTTACGGCATGAGCACGTTCGAAGGGCCGATGCTGTCGATCAAGGCGGTCAACAGCCTGTCGCATTACACCGACTGGACCATCGGACACGTCCATTCGGGCGCGCTGGGGTGGAACGGCATGATCACCTTTGCCGCGATCTATTTCCTCGTGCCCCGGTTGTGGGGGCGCCCGCGGCTCTATTCGCTGCGGATGGTCAACTGGCATTTCTGGCTGTCGACGCTGGGCATCGTTTTCTACGCCGGCAGCATGTGGGTGGCGGGCGTGACTCAAGGCCTGATGTGGCGCGAATACGGGATGGACGGATATCTGGTGAACAGCTTTGCCGATACCGTGGCGGCCTTGTTCGAAATGTATGTGCTGCGCGCCTTTGGCGGGCTGCTCTACCTTGCCGGCGCGTTGATCATGGTGATCAACGTGTGGGCCACCATCCTTGGCAAGCAGCGCGAAGAGGCGCCGATGACCGAGGCCGCTTTTGATCCCGCAGCCGACCGCCCCGCAGCCGCCGTGCCGGCCGAATAGGACGACCGAAAATGACCGACCCTGTCGCTGAAGAAAAAGTCACCGGCCACGCCCGGCTCGAACGCAATGTCACCCTGCTGGGGGTGGCCGCGCTGGTCACTGTGGCCATCGGCGGGGTGGTGGAAATCGCCCCGCTGTTCTGGATCGACAACACGATCGAGAAGGTGGAGGGAATGCGCCCCTACACTCCGCTGGAACAGGCGGGGCGCGATATCTATGTGCGCGAAGGTTGCTATCTCTGCCACAGCCAGATGATCCGCCCCTTTCCCGATGAAGTGGAACGGTACGGCCATTATTCGCTGGCGGCAGAAAGCATGTATGATCACCCCTTCCAGTGGGGTTCCAAGCGCACCGGGCCGGATCTGGCGCGCGTGGGCGGGCGCTATTCGGACGAATGGCACGTGCAGCACCTGATCAATCCACAAAGCGTGGTGCCCGAAAGCGTGATGCCGCAATACGGTTTCCTGGCCGAAACCAGCCTGCGCGTGGCCGATCCGCGGGCGATGCTGGAAGCGCTCGCCATCGTCGGCGTGCCCTATAGCGAAACCGATCTGGAAATGGCGGCGCAGGATCTGGTGGCGCAGGGCGACCCCGATGTTCCTGCGGGCGATCTGCTGGATCGTTACCCCAAGGCGCAGCTGCGCGATTTTGACGGGGATCCGCAACGGTTGACCGAAATGGATGCGCTGCTCGCCTATCTCCAGATGCTGGGCACGCTGGTGGATGTGAACAGCGCCGCCGCGCAGGAAGAACTGGCATCGGAGCGCGGGCGATGAACGGGCATTCCACCTATGAAATGCTGCGCCAGCTTGCCGACAGCTGGGGGCTGCTGGCGATGCTGTTCTTGTGGCTGGGCTTTGGCCTGTGGGCCTTCCGTCCCGGCGCGAAGCGGCACCACGAAGATGCGGCAAACATGATTTTCAAGGACGATCACGATGGCGAATGAACGTCAGGGCGAACGCCGCAAGGATGAAGCGACCAACACCGCTTTTGTCGGCCACGAATGGGACGGGATCGAGGAACTCGATACGCCGATGCCGCGCTGGTGGCTGTGGACCTTCTACATCACCATCATCTGGTCGATCGCCTATGTCATCGCCTATCCCGCCTGGCCGCTGCTCGAAAAGGGCACCGAAGGCGTGCTCGGCTGGACCAGCCGGGGGCAATTGGCCGAGGCGATGTCCGCCGCCGAACTCGCCCGTGCAGACGTGCGCGAACAGATCGCGGTTACCCCGCTCGAACGCCTGCCCGAAGACAGCGCATTGCTGGCGCAGGCGGTGGCGGGCGGGCGCGCGGCCTTCCTCGTCAATTGCGTTCAGTGCCACGGTTCGGGCGCGGCGGGCAGCCAGGAACTGGGCTATCCCAACCTCAACGATGACGACTGGCTGTGGGGCGGCGATATCCGCGCGATCGAATATACGCTCACCCACGGCATCCGCCAGCAGGGCGATGACCAGACCCGGCTAAGCCAGATGCCAGCCTATGCGGGCGCGTTTACCCCGCAGCAGACCGGCGCGCTGGTCGATCATGTGCTCTCGCTCAGCGATCTTGGCCCGGCCAATGCCGAAGGCGCGCTATTGTTCGAACAGAATTGCGCGCTGTGCCACGGCGCGAACGGGCAGGGGGACCGCAATTTCGGCGCGCCCAATCTGGCCGATGCGATCTGGCTGCGTGGCAGCAGCCGCGCGGCGGTGACGCAGCAGATCCTCAATCCGCGCATGGGGATGATGCCCAAATGGGAAGGCAGGCTCGATCCCGTCACCATCCGCATGCTGGCCGCCTATGTCCATTCGCTGGGAGGCGGGGAGGACTTTGTCGAAGTCGCCGCCGACCCTGAGGTCGCCGTCGATGAACAACCCTAACCGCCCCGCCCAGCCGGAAAAGCTCTACGAAGCCCGCAAGACCGTCCACAACAAGCGCATCGACGGGCGCTTCCGGCGGTTCAAATGGCTGCTGATGATCGTCACCCTGGCGATCTATTACATTACCCCGTGGCTGCGCTGGGATCGCGGCCCCTATGCGCCCGATCAGGCGGTGCTGGTGGATATCGCCAACCGCCGCTTCTACATGTTCGGCATCGAGATCTGGCCGCATGAATTCTATTACGTCGCCGGCCTGCTGATCATGGCGGGGATCGGGCTGTTCCTCGTCACCAGCGCGGTGGGCCGGGCCTGGTGCGGCTATGCCTGCCCGCAAACGGTGTGGACCGATCTGTTCCAGCATGTCGACCGGCTGGTGGATGGCGATCGCAATGCCCGGATGCGGCTGGAGGCGGCGCCGTGGACCTGGGGCAAGGTGGTGCGGCGCGGGGTGAAATGGGCAATCTATCTCGCCATCGCCTTTGCCACCGGCGGGGCGTGGATCCTCTATTTCGCCGATGCCCCCACGCTGTTTGCCGATTTCTTCGCGCTCGATGCTGCGCCTGTGGCCTATGCCACGGTGGCGGTGCTGACGCTGACCACCTTCACGCTGGGCGGCTTCATGCGCGAACAGGTGTGCATCTACATGTGCCCGTGGCCGCGCATCCAATCGGCGATGATGGACGAAAAGTCGCTCACCGTCACTTACAAGGACTGGCGCGGTGAACCGCGCGGCAGCGTGAAGAAGGCGCAGAAGAAGCCGGGCGAATTCGGCGATTGCGTGGATTGCCTGCAATGCGTGGCGGTGTGCCCCACCGGCATCGACATCCGCGAAGGGCCGCAGATCGGCTGCATCACCTGCGCGCTGTGCATCGATGCCTGCGACAAGGTGATGGCCGACATCGGACGCCCGCGCGGGCTGATCGATTATGCCACGCTGGAAGATTGCGCGGCGGAGGCAGCGGGCAAGACCCCCAAGCCGGTGTGGAAGACGCTGCTGCACCCGCGCACGCTGATCTATCTGGGGGTATGGAGCGCCATCGGCCTGGGGCTGCTGTTTGCACTGGGCACGCGATCGCATACCGATCTTACCGTTTCGCCCGATCGCAATCCGCCCTTTATGCTGATGAGCGATGGTTCCATCCGCAATTCCTACACGCTGCGGCTGCGCAATATGGAAAGCCGCCCGCGCCAGATGGAAGTGGCGCTGGAAGGGCTGCCGGTCGGGGTGTTCTGGACCGACACCATCGGGCAGGGCGAGGCGGCTGCGCGGCAGACCATCACCGTTCCCGCCGATGCCACGCTGCCCGTGCGCGCCTATGTCAAGGCACCGCGCGGCGCGGCTGCGGCAGATATCGCCTTCACCCTCACCTCGCTTGACGAACAGCGCGAACAGGATAGGGTGGAAACCGGTTTCACCGCGCCGGGAGAACAATGATGGTGCGCAAGTTCACCGGTTTTCACATGGCGGCAATCCTGGTCGCCTTCTTCGGCACTGTGATGGCGGTAAATTTCGCCATGGCCTGGCGCGCCACCAGCAGTTTTGGCGGGGTGGTGGTGGAAAATTCCTACGTCGCCAGCCAGCAGTTCAACGGCTGGCTGGAAGCCGCCGAGGCGCAGCAGCAACTGGGCTGGGATGCGGCCACGCTTTGGCGCGCGGATGGCAGGATCGAAGTGCGGGTTATCGGTCCTTCCGCCAATGCCCGCCTGCGCGGTGCGGCGCGCCATCCGCTGGGCCGCGAGG
>JBGSLI010000189.1:0-4650 GCA_041740775.1 Alteraurantiacibacter sp.
GGCGCCGCGGAGGTCATGCTTTCCTCCATCGCGCGTTCGTCAATGCCGGCGGGCCGCGCCTCGAACGCGATTCCCGCCGCGCGCAGCATCGCCTGGCGCGAGGCCGATCTGGACGCGAGCACGATCATATTGGCGCCATCATATCGGCTTGCTTCCCGCCGGCATCGTCCGATCGCGCCCTTCGCGTTCCTGATGCAGCTTGATCACCGCCGCAGCGGTTTCCTCGATCGAGCGCCGCGTCACGTCGATCACCGGCCAGCCATTGTCGGCAAACATGCGCCGCGCGAAGGCCAGTTCATTTTTCACCCGTTCCGCGTCGACATAGGAGGTTTCAGCCTTCTCGTTCAGCGACAGCAGACGGTTGCGGCGGATCTGGATCAGCCGGTCCGGCGCGGTGGTCAGCCCCACCACCATCGGTCGGCGCAGGCGGAACAACAGATCGGGCGGCGGGCTTTCCACCACCAGCGGGATATTAGCGGTCTTGAAGCCGCGATTGGCGAGATAGATGCTGGTCGGCGTTTTCGACGTGCGCGATACGCCCGCCAGCACGATGTCGGATTCCTCCCAGTTTTCCCAGCCCACGCCATCATCATGCGCAATGGTGAACTGGATCGCATCGACGCGGGCGAAATAGGCTTCGTCCATCGCATGCTGGCGGCCGGGGCGGCCCCTGGCCTGCTGATCGAGCCGTTCTTCCAGAGCGGCGGTGATCGCATCGAGCGCATCGACATGTTTCAGCCCCAGTGCGCGGCAGCGTTCCTCCAGCTGTTCGCGGATATCCGCATTGACCAGCGTATAGAGCACAAGGCCGGGCCGGGCCTTGAATTCCTCCACGATCCGTTCGAGATGCTGGCGCGAACGGACCATCGGCCAGAAATGGCGCACCACATCGCTGCCCTCGAACTGCGCGAGCGCCGCCTTGGCGATCATTTCGAGCGTTTCGCCGGTGGAATCGGACAGCAGGTGAAGGTGCAATCGGGTCAAGTGTCGCGCCATGTGGATAGACATGCGCATAAACCACGGGAGGCAATGGCGGACAAGTGATGGATGAAATTGCATCCCCGCTACCGGCCAATCCGCGCGCAGCTTCATCCGCAGGCGAGACGGTTTTTCCTTAGCCTGTTAGTTATGGGGACAAGCTTTGCTTGACGCGCAGGATCAACGAGTCGATGCCCGTTTCACCATCGCCGCGCGCAGGATGAAACCGGCAGAAGCCCGCAATCCCCGCAATCCACAGCCCCTACAAACAACATAATCCTTATATAAATATATTTATTTATTGGATTGGACCTTTCTGAATGCCCGGACCTCTGCTCGAAAACCTGCGTGGAACGCGGACCGCCAGGCGGCCGGTATGGCTGATGCGGCAGGCGGGGCGTTACCTGCCCGAATATCGCGCCTTGCGGGCGGAAAAGGGCGGGTTCCTTCAGCTGGTGTATGACAGCGAGGCGGCGACGGAGATCACCCTGCAGCCGATCCGGCGGTTCGGTTTTGACGGGGCGATCCTGTTTTCCGACATTCTGATCGTGCCGCATGCGCTGGGGCAGGATCTGTGGTTCGAGGCGGGAGAAGGCCCGCGGCTGGCCCCGCCGCTGGTGGACGGGGCATGGCGGGCGCTGGAAACCGCCTTCCACCATTTCGAACCGGTATGGCGAACGGTGGCGCAGACAAAGGCGCAGCTTTCGGATGATGTCACCATGCTCGGTTTCATCGGTTCGCCGTGGACCGTGGCGACCTATATGGTGGCGGGACAGGGATCGAAGGATCACCACGCCGCCCGCGTGCTCGCCTGGCGCGATCCGGCAGCGTTCCAGTCCTTGATCGATGCGATCGAGGCTGCCAGCCTCACCTATCTGATCGGCCAGATCGATGCCGGTGCCGAAGCGGTGCAATTGTTCGACAGCTGGGCAGGATCGCTCAGCCCGCAGCAGTTCGAACGCTGGGTAATCGCCCCCAATGCGCGGCTGGCTGCGGCGATTCACCAAGCCCGACCGGGGGTGCCGGTTATCGGCTTTCCCAAGGGCGCGGGGGCCAAGCTGGCTGCCTATGCGCGCGAAACCGGGGTAGATGCGATCGGCATCGACGAAACCATCGATCCGCTATGGATCACCGCGCAACTGCCCGCAGGGATGCCCGTGCAGGGCAATCTGGATCCGATGCTGCTGCTGGCGGGCGGAGAGGCGCTGGAGACGGAGGTGGGGCGCATCTGCGATGCCTTTGCCGATCGCCCGCATGTGTTCAATCTGGGCCACGGGATCGACAAGGAAACGCCGATCGCGCATGTCGAACAGCTGCTGGCTGTGCTGCGGGCCTGAATTGGCAATTCTTGAGGGGTGACGGCACGCTACAAGCGGCGTAAGCAGGGCAGATGCAGGAAATTCTCGCTACCATCTATTTCTGGCTCAAGGCTGGCCATATCATCTTCGTGATCTTCTGGATGGCGGGGCTGTTCATGCTGCCGAGGCTGTTCGTCTATCATCAGGAAGCGCCTGAGGGATCGGATGAAGCAGCACGTTTTGTCGAGCGGGAAAAGCGTCTGCTCAGGATCATCCTGCTGCCTTCGATCATCACTGTCTGGGTTCTGGGCCTTCTGCTGCTCGGCACTGGAATGGTGGCGATGGGCGGGTGGTTTCACGCAAAGCTGCTGCTGGTTCTCGTGCTTTCGGGCTATCACGGATATCTGTCCGCCTATGCGAAGAAACTGGCGCGAGGAGAGCGGGTGCTGACGGGGCGCCAATTGCGCCTGCTGAACGAGGTTCCCGGTGTGGCGGCGGCGATCATCGTGGTGCTGGTGATCGTTAAACCGTTCTGATCTGCCGCCCGCGTCGTGCCTGTCGTTCAATTCACGAATTGACCGCGGCAATGCTCTCCCATATTGCGGGCGTCACCACCGGCTAGAGGTCGCGATTCCTTGCGACCGGGTTGCGCTTTCTCCAAGCCCATACGGCCCGCCGGCCTCCCAATCGATACGGAAAATTTATCTATGCATCTGAAAGAACTGAAACAGCGGACGCCGGCAGAACTGGTCTCCATGGCCGAAGAAATGGGGGTCGAAGGCGCCTCCACCATGCGGCGGCAGGATCTGATGTTCGCGATCCTGAAGGAGGTCGCCGAAGATGGCGAGGAAATCCTCGGCATTGGCACGATCGAGGTGTTGCAGGACGGTTTCGGCTTCCTCCGTTCGCCCGAAGCCAATTACCTTGCCGGACCGGACGATATCTACGTTTCGCCCAATCAGGTCCGCAAGATGGGCCTGCGCACGGGTGATACGGTCGAAGGCGAAATCCGCGCGCCGCGTGATGGTGAGCGCTACTTCGCGCTGACCAAGCTGCTCAAGGTCAACTACGACGATCCCGAAGCCGTCCGCCACCGCACCAATTTCGACAATCTCACCCCGCTATATCCCGATGAGCGGCTGAATCTGGACAGCAAGGATCCGACGGTCAAGGACAAGTCGGCCCGCGTGATCGATCTCATCAGCCCGCAGGGCAAGGGCCAGCGCGCGCTGATCGTGGCCCCACCGCGCACCGGCAAGACGGTGCTGTTGCAGAACATCGCCAAGGCCATCACTGACAATCACCCCGAAGTGATCCTGCTGGTGCTGCTGGTGGACGAGCGGCCCGAAGAAGTCACCGACATGCAGCGCAGCGTGAAGGGTGAGGTGATTTCCTCCACCTTCGATGAACCGGCCTCACGACATGTGCAAGTAGCTGAAATGGTTATCGAAAAGGCCAAGAGATTGGTCGAGCACAAGCGCGATGTGGTGATCCTGCTCGATTCGATCACTCGCCTTGGCCGTGCCTACAACACCGTTGTGCCCAGCTCTGGCAAGGTGCTGACCGGCGGTGTCGACGCCAACGCGCTCCAGCGTCCCAAGCGTTTCTTCGGCGCGGCGCGCAATATCGAGGAAGGCGGTTCGCTGTCGATCATCGCCACCGCGCTCATCGATACCGGCAGCCGGATGGACGAAGTGATCTTTGAAGAGTTCAAGGGCACCGGCAATTCCGAAATCGTGCTCGATCGCAAGGTGGCGGACAAGCGCATCTTCCCCGCGCTGGATGTCGGAAAATCGGGAACCCGCAAGGAAGAGCTGCTGGTCGAACCGGGTCAGCTCTCCAAGATGTGGGTCCTGCGCCGTATCCTGATGCAGATGGGCACGGTTGATTCGATGGAATTCCTGCTCGACAAGATGAAGGATTCCAAGACCAACGAGGATTTCTTCGCGACGATGAACCAGTAACTGGCGCGCACCGGCGCGGGAAAGGCCCAAGCCATGAAGGTCCATATCGAAATCGATTGCACGCCCGAAGAAGCGCGGCAATTCATGGGGCTGCCCGATGTGGAGCAGGCCAATGCGATTTATGTCGATACGATTGCCAAGGCGATGAAGGGCGTTTCCAATGCCGAACAGCTGGAACAATATGCCAGGCAGTTGGCACCGATGGGGCAGATGGGTCTGAAGATGTTCCAGAGCTTTGTGGAGGGCGCGGCTCGCAATGCGGGCGGCGGATCGGCCAGGGGAAAAGCCGAAGAATCCGAGTAATTAGTTGGAATGGAAACAATTTTTTCCCTTTCCAGCGGTGCGCCACCGGCGGGGATAGGGATTATCCGGATCACCGGGCCGCAGGCGCGCGCGGCGCTCGCGGCGGT
>JBGSLI010000190.1:0-2464 GCA_041740775.1 Alteraurantiacibacter sp.
AGCTTGTTGCTGCAAGAACCCGCTGAATTCGCCGACAATGTGCAAACTATCCGCATCGGCAGAATGCGCCACCAGCACATCCCCCGCATCGACGAAGGCGAACAGCGTTTCGAGCGCGTGATACCCATCCTCCCGCCGCCGCCGGACGTGCAGCGCGAGGTTGATCTTGGCGTAAGCAGTCTCGCGCAACGACTAAACCCCGCCGCCCGAATATATGACGTAAGCGACGAAAACCCAAAACGTCAAAAACATCCAAACGGTTGCGCCTCCAACCGCTATTGGTGATCTTCGACCCAACCAGAGCACCAAGGCTGGCAAAATCGCACCAGCAAACAAGAGACCGATTGACCTGTATCGATACCAAAGCTCTTGCTCGAAACTCGAATAGGGACCTTGGGAAAAGCTTAGAGCGACAAGCCCCATAAGCAAAAAGTTGAAGCCTGCAATTGCCCCGGCACATCCAAGTCCCTCACCTGGCTTCAGCATCTTCACCTCACATATTCGGATAGTTCGGCCCCCCGCCGCCTTCTGGGGTGGTCCAGTTGATGTTCTGGTTCGGGTCCTTGATATCGCAGGTCTTGCAGTGAACACAGTTTTGCGAATTGATCTGGAACTTCTTGGTCCCGTCATCCAGATCAAGCCACTCATAGACTCCCGCCGGGCAATAGCGTGTCGACGGCCCCGCAAAAACGCCCAGTTCGCTGTCCCGCTGCAATTCCATGTCCGCCACCTTGAGATGGTTCGGCTGGTCCTCGGCGTGGTTGGTGAAGCTGTAGGAAACGCTGGTCAGCCGGTCGAAGCTGATCTTGCCGTCGGGCTTGGGGTAGTCGATCGGCTGATACAGGTCCGCGCGCCCGGTTTCGGCATGACAGCGGTGATGCTTCATCGCCGGGAGCACGCCGATCCTGAGCTGCCGCATCCACATGTCGATGCCCGCCAGCACGGTGCCCAGATCGCCGCCGAATTTGGCCACCAGCGGTTGCGCGTTCTGCACCTTCTTCAATTCGGTGGCGATCCAGCTCTCGCGCAGATTGGCTTCGTAATCGGCAAGTTCGCTATGCGCGCTGCCCGCCGCAATCGCCGCCGCCACGGCTTCTGCTGCCAGCATCCCGCTCTTCATCGCGGTGTGGCTGCCCTTGATGCGCGGCACGTTGACGAAGCCTGCCGCGCAGCCAATCAACGCGCCGCCGGGAAAGGCGAGCTTTGGCACGCTCTGCCACCCACCTTCGTTGATCGCCCGCGCACCATAGGCCACGCGGGTGCCGCCCTCCAGATATTCGCGGATCGCCGGGTGCTGCTTCCACCGCTGGAATTCGTGGAAGGGCGATACATAGGGGTTCTTGTAATCGAGCGCGGTGACGAAGCCGATTGCCACCTGCCCGCCCGCCTGATGGTAGAGGAACCCGCCGCCCCAGCTGTCGCTTTCCGAAAGCGGCCAGCCCTGCGTGTGGATCACCCGGCCCGGCACGTGCTTGGCCGGATCGATATCCCACAATTCCTTGATGCCGAGGCCATAGACCTGCGGCTGGCAGTTCGCCTCAAGATCGAAACGCGCCTTCATCTGCTTGGTCAGATTGCCGCGCGCGCCCTCGGCAAACAGCGTGTATTTGGCGTGGATTTCCATGCCCGGCTGGTAATCGGGTTTGTGGCTGCCATCGGCCGCCACGCCCATGTCCTGCGTCACCACGCCCGAAACCGCACCATCATCGCCAAACATCACCTCGGCGGCGGGGAAGCCGGGAAACACCATCACGCCCAATGCTTCTGCCTGTTCGCCCAGCCAGCGGGTGAGATTGCCCAGCGATCCGGTGTAGCAGCCGTCGTTGGACATGAACGGCGGCATCAGCGCGTGTGGGATGCCGGTCTTGCCGGTTTTGCCGAGCAGCCAATGCCAGTTGTCGGTAACGCGGGTCTGCGCCATCGGGCAGTCCATGCGCCGCCAGTCGGGCAGCAGTTCATCCAGCGCGCGCGGATCGACCACCGCGCCCGAAAGCACATGCGCGCCCAGTTCGGAGCCCTTTTCGAGCACCACCACTTCCAGCGCCTCATTGACCTGCTTCAGCCGGATCGCCGCCGCCAGCCCGGCCACGCCGCCGCCCACGATCACCACATCCACGGGCATCGATTCCCGGTCACTCATCGCTTTGTCCCGTTTGCCTGTCATCACTTGCACACAGGGCTTGATCGCTGGCCCGTGGCAGGTCAAGACCGCCCTTGGCCCCGATGATGGAAAATCGCCCCGATATCACCCTTGCGCAACGCTATGCCGCCTCGCTCGACTGGTGGCGACTGGCGGGCGTGGATTGCGATTTTGCCGATGAGGCGCAGAACTGGCTGGCAGAACCTGCCGATGCCGCCGGGCCACCCGCCGCGGGCAAGCCTGCCGCGCAGGTCAAAGCGGCGGAAACCGAGCCCGAACCGGCGGTGGAGGCAAGAAACCTGCCCGCCAGTCTGGAGGCATTTC
>JBGSLI010000191.1:0-2572 GCA_041740775.1 Alteraurantiacibacter sp.
GGGTTGGTGGCCTTGGAATCGTTGATGAACAACACGCCCTTGCTGGTGGCCACCCGCTCCATCCGGTGCGGCAGGCCGGGGTAGCTGGCCAGCCCCCTGTCGATCTGCTTGCGCGACAGCCCCAGCGCCAGGCACACCAGGCGCGCGGCCCAGGCGTTCTGCGCATTGTGCGGGCCTTGCAGCGATGGCCAAAGCGGCTGTTCACCGGCGAAATCGCGGGCAAAATCACCATGGAACCACTGGGTCAGTTCGGCCCCCACCTGCAACGCCATCACCGCATCGCCAACGCCGTTTTCCGCGCTGGCGACAATCGCAACCTGTTCCCATTCCTGCATTTCCAGCAGGCGGATCTTGGACGCGCGATAGGCGGCAAAACCATCATAGCGGTCGAGATGATCGGGCGTCACGTTGAGCAGCACCGCCACATCGCAGGCGAGCGTGAAGGTCAGATCGATCTGATAACTCGAAAGCTCCAGCACATAGACCCCGCACCCTTTTTCATTGGGGGCAAGCGGCTCTTCCCCCAGGATCGGCACGCCGATATTGCCGCCCATGCGCGCGGGCACTCCGGCACTTTGGAGGATATGCGTTACCAGCGCGGTGGTGGTGGATTTGCCATTGGTGCCGGTGATGCCGACCACCTTGTGCGGCGGCAAATCGCCACGCGCCTGCGCGAACAATTCGATATCGCCGATGATCGGCACCCCCGCCGCCGCCGCGCGTTGCACCAGCGGGTGGGTGTTGAGCGGCACACCGGGGGAGACCACAATTGCCTCGAAACCGGAAAGGTCGCTCTCCAGCGGATCGGCGATCGTCACGCGGCCTGCCAGTTCCTCGCGCGGTTCTGTCCGCCGGTCCCAGGCGGTAACCTGCGCCCCGCTCGCCAGCAGGCTTTCGACCGCCGCCATGCCTGATCGCGCCAGCCCCATTACGCAATAGCGCTTCCCGGCAAAGGCGCGCGAGGTAATCACCTTTTCTCCACCTCCATCATCGCAGCTTCAGCGTTGCCAGCCCCACCAGCGCGAGCACGATGGCGATGATCCAGAAGCGGATCACCACGGTCGATTCCTTCCAGCCGAGCTGTTCGAAATGGTGGTGAATGGGGGCCATGCGGAACACCCGGCGCCCGGTTCGCTTGAACCAGAATACCTGAATGATGACGCTGGCGGCTTCCAGAACGAACAGACCGCCCACGATCGCCAGCACAATCTCGTGGTGGCTGGCTACCGCAATCGCGCCCAGCGCCCCGCCCAGCGCCAGCGATCCGGTATCGCCCATGAATACCGCCGCGGGCGGCGCATTGAACCACAGGAAGGCCAGTCCCGCGCCCATGATCGCCGCGCACATGATCGCCAGCTCGCCCGCACCGGGCACATAGGGGATGCCGAGGTATCCGGAAAAATCGACGCGCCCGACAAGATAGCAGATCAGCGCAAAGGCACCCGCCGCGATCACTACCGGCATGGTGGCCAGCCCGTCCAGCCCGTCGGTCAGATTCACCGCATTGCCCGCACCCACGATCACGAATGCGGCAAACACGTAATAGAACCAGCCGAGCGGGATATACTGGTTGAAGACGAAGGGAATGTAGAGGTTGGTATTGATCTGGCTGACGATCAGCCAGCTGGCGATGCCCGCCACGACAAACTCCGCCAGCAGCCGCACCCGGCCCGAAACGCCCTTGTGGCTGCCCTTGGACACCTTGTCATAATCATCCAAAAAGCCGATCAGGCCGAAACCGATGGTCACCGCCAGACAGGCCCACACAAACGGACTGGCAAGATCCATCCACAGCAGCATCGACACCGTCAGCGCGGTGAGGATCATCAGCCCGCCCATCGTTGGCGTGCCGACCTTGGCCTGGTGGCTTTGCGGCCCGTCGGCGCGGATCGGCTGGCCCTTGCCCTGCCGCACACGCAACATGCTGATGAAGCGCGGCCCGATGACCAGCCCGATCAGCAGCGCGGTCATCATTGCCGCACCGGCGCGGAAGGTCTGATACCGGATCAGGTTCAGCAGGCCTTCGAATTCGAACATCTGGGCGAAAAAATACAACATGGGCGGGCGCGCAAGCCTTCCGTATCAGGTCTGTTTGGCGGCGAAATGATCGACCACGCGTGCAAGCCCCATCGAATTGGAACCCTTCACCAGCACCGCGTCTCCGCCCGCCAGCCCGAATTCCTGCAACGCCGCGATCGCTTCGCCTGCATTGTCGCAATGGGCAAAGCGGAAGGCGTTGCCAAGCGTATCGCGGGGCAGTTTCCCCATTTCCTGCGCCAGCGCCAGCATTTCTTCCCCCACCAGCACGGCAAAATCCACCCCCGCATCGGCCAGAGGCCCGGCCAGCTGCGCGTGGAAGCCGGGGGCGAAATCGCCCAGTTCCTTCATGCTACCCAGCACCGCGATGCGGCGCGCGGCGGGCGTCTGGCCCAATTGCGCCAGCGTGGCGCGCATCGAAGCCGGGTTGGCGTTGTAGCTTTCGTCGATCAGCAGCGCATGGCCGCCGGGCACCTTCACCCGCAGCCGCGCGCCGCGCCCCTTCAATCCGCCCATTTCGGCCAGCGCCAGCCCC
>JBGSLI010000192.1:0-3845 GCA_041740775.1 Alteraurantiacibacter sp.
ACGATCAGCGGGCCGAAGGCGGCGCCAAAGCCCGCCCAGGCGTTGGCCACCAGCGCCAGCACGCCGCTGTCCGGATCGGCGGCAATCACGATCGCGGCCACCGACACCAGCGCCACGCTGATGCGCCCCACATTCACCATCTCGCGCTCGCTCGCGGTCTTGCGCAGGAACAGGCGGTAGAAATCCTCGGTCAGCGAGCTGGAACTCACCAGCAATTGCGAGGAAATCGTGGACATGATCGCCGCCAGCAGCGCCGCCAGCAGAAAGCCGGTAACGAAGGGATGGAACAACGTGTTGGCGAGCAGGATGAAGATCGTTTCGGGATTGTCGAGCACCACGCCGGGATTGCGCTCCACATAGGCGCGGCCCGCCAGCCCGATACCCAGCGCGCCCACCAGCGCCACCGCCATCCAGCTCAGCCCGATAGTGCGCGCCATCGGCACCCCGCCTTCGCGCACTGCCATGAAGCGCACGATGATATGCGGCTGACCGAAATAGCCCAGCCCCCAGGCCACGGCGGAAAAGAAGCCGACCACGCTCAAGCCGCCGAACCAGCTGAGGAAGCCCGGATCGATGCCGTTCAGCGTCTGCGTCATCTGGCCGATCCCGCCGCCGCCGCTGCCGTAAAGCACCACCAGCGGCATGAGGACGAGTGCCACCACCATGATGCAGCCCTGCACGAAATCGGTCAGGCTCACCGCCAGAAAGCCGCCCACCATCGTATAGGCCAGCACCACCAGCGCAGTGAGCAGTACGCCTGCCATGTAGGGCGAGATTCCTGCCACCTCGCCATCGATGAAAGTGCTCGCAAACAGCAACCCGCCGCCCACCAGGCCGGCGGCGGAATAGACCGCGAAGAATACCACAATGATGATCGCCGAAACTACCCGCAGCGTCACCGCCTTGTCGGGAAAGCGGTTGGCGAGGAATTGCGGGATCGTCAGCGCATTGCCGTAGGATATCGTCTGCGCGCGAAGCCGGGGCGCGACCACGAACCAGTTGACCACCGCGCCCAGAAACAGACCGATGCCGATCCACGCTTCTACCAGCCCGGTGGCATAGAGCGCGCCCGGCAGGCCCAGCAACAGCCAGCCCGACATATCCGAAGCCCCGGCGGAGAGCGCGGCAACGGCGGGATGCAGATTGCGCCCCCCCAATAAATATCCTTCGCTGTCTTCGGTGGATCGTTTCCAGGCGTAAAGCCCGATAGCGAGCATGAGGATGAAATAGGCGAAAAGAGCGAAGATCGTTGCATTGTGCATGGCCCCTTGCATAACGATCTGTGCCGCCATGTCACGGGCAGTGGACTATTTCGCAGTTGCAGCAAGGCGCGCCCGTCTGTCATAGGCCACTGCCATGCACGGTGCCGAGATAACTCCCATGATGAGCGATGCGCTGGTGATCCTCGGCGCAACAGGCATCGTCATCCCGCTGTTCGCGCGGTTCCGGGTGACGCCGATCATCGGCTTCATCCTCGTCGGCCTGCTCGTCGGCCCCTATGGGCTGGGACGGATGGTGTTCGAATATGACTGGCTGACGCATGTCACCATCACCGATCCTGCGCGGCTGGAACCCTTCGCCGAATTCGGAATCACGCTGCTATTGTTCTCGATCGGGCTGGAACTCAGTTTCAACCGGCTGTGGCAATTGCGGCGGCTGGTGTTCGGGCTGGGCGCGCTGGAACTGATCGTCATCGGCCTGCTGCTCGCCTCGGTACTGTCGATGATGGGCCAGTATTGGACCGGGGCGCTGGCGCTGGGTCTGGCGCTGGCCTTTTCCTCCACCGCGCTGGTGTTGCCGATTTCGGGAACCAATACGCCGGTGGGGCGCGCCGCGCTTTCCATGCTTTTGTTCGAAGACATCATGATCGTGCCGATCATCTTCCTGTTCGGCGCGCTGGCCCCCACTGCCAGTGCAGAAGGATGGAGCGGCCTGCTCGATACGCTGCTGATAGGCGGTCTGGTGGTGGCGGTGATGATGGTGGCGGGGCGCTTCCTGCTGCCCCGGCTGTTCGCGCAGGCCGCGCGCACCAAAAGCCCCGAACTGTTCCTTGCCGCCAGCCTGCTGGTGGTGATCGGCGCCAGCCTTGCCACCGCCTTTGTCGGCCTGTCTCCCATCGTCGGCGCGCTGATCGCCGGGCTGCTGATCGCGGAAACCGAATATCATACTGAAGTCGAAGCCATCATGGAGCCCTTCAAGGGCCTGGCGCTGGGTATCTTTCTCATTACCGTGGGCATGGGGATTGATCTTGCCACCATCTGGGAGAATCTCGGTTCGATCGCGATTGCGGTGGTGGGCGTGCTGGTGTTGAAAGCGGTGGTGACCGGCGTATTGCTGCGGCTGATGGGCGCGCGAAGGGCCACCGCGACCGAAACCGGCATACTGATGGCCAGCCCATCGGAAACCACGCTGATCGTGATGACCGCCGCCACCAGCGCGATGCTGATCCAGCCGGGCACCGCGCAGTTCTGGCAGATCGTCACCGCCATCGGCCTCACCATCACCCCGCTGCTGGCGATGCTGGGCAAGCGGGTGGCGCGCCATGTGGAACCCGCGCCCACGCCCGATGCGCTGGAAGGCGATCCCGCCGCCCCGCGCGTGATAATCGTGGGACTTGGCCGGGTGGGCCGGCTGGTGGCGCAGATGCTGCAACGGCACAACCAGCCCTATGTCGCCATCGATGCCGATCCCGATCTGATCGAGGACGCGCGGCGCGAAGGCTATTGCGCGGTGTTCGGCAATGCCCTGCGCGAAGATGCGCTGGACCGGCTGGGAATAGGCCGCGCGCCCGCCGTGATCCTGACGATGGACGAACATATCCTGGCCCAGCGGATGGTGCGCAAGCTGCGCGCCGCCTATCCCCAATTGCCGATCATAGCCCGCGCGCGCGACAGTTTTCACGCCGCCGAACTGTATCGCTGCGGGGCGAGCACGGCGGTGCCCGAAACGCTGGAAAGTTCGCTGCAATTGTCCGAAGCGGCGCTGGTGGATATCGGCGTGCCGATGGGGCCAGTGATCGCCTCGATCCACGAAAAGCGCGACGAATTCCGCCTGGCGATCCAGAAGGGCGCGGCGCTGGAACACAAGCCCAAGCTGCGCACCAGCACCAGCGAAGGCCGAAACCGCGGCGACGCTTGACGAGATCAGGCCAATCTGCAATTTCGGCCTTACCAATGTTTCGCAATCAGGGGATTCCCATGCGCCCGGCCCTGCTCGCCGCTTCCGCCCTCGCCCTCACGTTCACCCTCGCCGTTCCTGCGCAGGCCGCACCATCGCCCGACGATCCTGCCGAGGCCGATCCTTCGCCCCGGCAACCCGCCATCGGCGCGCGGGAAAAACCGGTCCTGTTCCTCGACGAACTCGCCTTTCGCGATCTCAATGCCAGCGGCGGGCTTGACGCTTACGAAGACTGGCGCCTGCCGGTGGACCGGCGGGTGGAAGACCTGCTCGCCCGCATGACGCTGGCGGAAAAAGCCGGGATGATGCTGATCGCCACCCACAATCCCGCATGCAATGGCCAGATCACCACCGAAGGCTTGGCGATGATCGAAGCGGAGCATATGAGCCGCTTCATCCTGCGCGCCAGCGTGGTCTCCCAGCCCGCCGATTGCAGCATCGCGCTCAGCGGATTTGCCGCCCGGCGCGGTTACGGGCAGACCCCGCTGCAAATGGCAGGCTTCACCAATGCGGTGCAGCAAGCGCGCGAAGCCACAAGGCTGGGCATCCCCGCGCTGTTCAAGGACAATGCCCGCAATCACGTGGAAACCAACGCGCTGTTCGGAATCGCGCAGGGGGCCGGGATATTCAGCGAATTTCCCAAGGAAGCCGGGCTGGCCGCCGCCGCT
>JBGSLI010000193.1:0-1893 GCA_041740775.1 Alteraurantiacibacter sp.
CGTGCTCGGCCCCGCCGCCGCCATCGCCCCGCGCTGGCGCGATCCGCAGTCGGGCCTCACCCTGCGGCACTTGCATGCCCGCTTGACCGGCAACGGCTCTGTCCCTAGGTGAACCGCCGGACGCCTTGCCGAGGCCGCGTCCGTTCCCGTGGGGGCCCTTAGCTCAGTCGGTAGAGCAACTGACTTTTAATCAGTAGGTCGCTGGTTCGAGCCCAGCAGGGCTCACCATATTTTCAACGGCTTGAAGTTGGAATCGGGGTCAGGTCCCGGAAGCCGACGTGTCGGGATCATCTGCAACGGGCCTGAACTTCTGGCGGCTTGTTGCAATCGACAAGGCGTTCACGTAACGTCCTGTCATGCCGATGGCTAAAGCCTTTGCGTTGATGTGCTGCGTTTTCAGCCTGTTTGTGCAGGGTGCGGCCTATGCCGCCGCCATGCCGCAAGGCGCGATGGCGGCCGATAGCGATTGTGCAGGGATGGCGGCTCGCGCCGAAAGCCCGCGCGATGCGGGCAATTGCTGCGACGACATGGCGCTGGATTGCCTTGTCAGCATGGGGTGCATCGCTCCATTGGCGATGCCCGAACCGGGCGCGGCCAATCCCGTTTCTCTTGTCGATGCCTCAACCTATACAGTGCTGATCACCAGCAGGCTGGACGGCAAGCCGATCCCGCCCGAATTTCCGCCTCCGCAATCCATCTTCGCCGGGTAGCTTCCGCCCGCCGGGCCTTTGCCCTGCCGGTTTTGCTACCAGATTGTGCGCGCCCGAACAGCCGAGTGCTGCTCGCCATACGCTGTAACCGCTGCGCCCCCTTGGGGGCCAACGCGAGGCGAAGAGATGAACTGGAAAATCTGCTGGATATCTCCGGCCGCGCTGCTGGCGGCGTCTGCCGCTCATGCGCAATCGATCGGCTATGAAGACGCGCTGCGGCAGGCGCAGGAAGAACAACCGCTGCTGCAGGCGCGCGAACTTCAGGTCGAAGCGCTTCGCGGGGTAATCGGCACGGCCGATGAACTGCCCGATCCGGTGTTGCGCGGGGGGATTTCCAATCTGCCCTTCACCGGCCCGGTGGCCTTCAATCCCGATCGCCAGCTGCCGACCCAGATCCAGCTTGGGGTGGAGCAGGCGATCCCCAATCTGGCCAAGCGGAATGCGCGGTCAGGCGTGGCCGTTTCGGATACAAATGTCTCGCAGGCCCGGCTCACCATGGCGCGCAGGGATGTGGTTCTGGCGGCTGGCCAAGCGTGGATATCGCTCCACTTTGCACAGCGGCGATTGGTGCTGGCGCAAGAAGCGCAGGAAGATCTGGGCGCGCTTGTGCCGGTGGCGCGCAGCGCGGTTGCCGCAGGATCGGCGCGCCCGGCCGAGAGCCTGGAAATACGCCGGGCGCTGCTCGATATCGATGATGCCCGCACCCGGATCGAGGCCGACCTTGAAACCGCGCGGGCAATGCTGGTGCGCTTTGTTCCAGGAAGTGATCCGATTGCGCTGGGCGCAGCCCCGCCGGTCGATGTCGATCCGGTCCGGCTGCGCGCCGATCTCGAAGGCAATCCCGAAATCCGCATTGCCGATGCGATCGCAGGTCGCGCGCGCGCGGCGACCGATCTGGCGCGGGCGGATTTGCGGCCCGATTTCGGCGTCAACGTAACCCTGGGGCGGCGCAATCCCGATTTCGGCAATGCGGTTTCGGTAATGGGTTCGATCACCCTGCCACTATTCACCGGCAGGCGGCAGGAACCGCGCATCACAGCCGCTCACGCACAGGCGATGGCCGCAGACGCCGAACGGCAGGATCTGCAGCGGGCGATTACCGCGCAGTTCGAAGCCGATCTGGCCGCGTGGCGCAGCGCGAACCGCCAATGGCAGCGCGCGCGCGAACAACTGCTGCAGATCG
>JBGSLI010000194.1:0-1720 GCA_041740775.1 Alteraurantiacibacter sp.
GCGGGCATCCACGCGATATCCCAGCGCATCGGCGGCGGCGCGCACCTTTTCGCGCGTCTGCGGCGTGATCGAATGATCGCCCGAAAGCGCGCGGCTGACGGTGGACTGGTTCACGCCCGCGCGCTCAGCCACTTCGAAGGATGTCACCCGTTGCGGCGCTGGGTTCTGGTTCGGCATGATAACAGCATCCTAGAGCATTGCGCAGAAAAGTGGATACCGGTTTTCTGCACAGGGCAATGCGACGACGAGAGTCCTGAGCATTGCGCAGAAAAGTGGATACCGGTTTTCTGCACAGGGCTAAGGTGCTCGCAGGAGCGCGCTGCGCGTTATCGTTCTACCCTATCCATCACATCCTTGACGGTGGACGCCCTGACCCCGCGCTGATCGAGATAGGCGAACACCCGCCGCCACCAATCGTAAAGGCTGTCGAGATCGGCCTCGCTGCGCACATAGGGCGTATCGCCGGGCCGCAACGACGGGCTATGGAAGGAAAACACCAGCAGCGGCGCGCCGTCGTCCAGCGCCATGTCGATGCCGCGAATGGCCTCCTCCACGCTTACCCCTTCGGGCGTCAGCGGAACGCGTTCGAGCAATCCCAGCCGCGAGAGCAGGCCGCGCAGCGAGGGCGCGCGCCACAATCGCGGATAGACGAAATCGCCCTGCCGCCGCAGCATTCCCCAGAAGGTGGTGGTCAGCGGCAGTTCGAGCAGCCGGTGTTCATCGTCAACCCAATAGGGATGGATCGGATGGCGGCGATAATCGGGGCCACCGGCGGCCGAATAATCGAATTTGGGGCGCACCGAACTGTCCACCGCAATGCCGTTTTCCGCCAGCAGTTCGGCGGTGTTTGGCCCCACGCCGTAGCGCCCGGCGCGATAGATCAGCGGGGCAAGGCCGAAATTGCTCTCGATCGCATTGCGCAGCCGGGACAGCTTGGCCGCTTCCACTGCGCGCGGGAGGTTTCCGGCAAAGGAATTGGCCTCGCTCACTTCCTCGTCGAACGGGGGGTTCACCCACGGGTGCAATTGCACGCCGATTTCGGCCCGCCCCTTGGCCAGCGGTTCGCGCAGGATTTCGGCGGCCATCTGCGCATTGGCGATCGGCCAGTCGACCAGATAGACCGGCACCACATTTTCGTGTTCGCAAAACTGCTGGAACTTGGCCAGCCGGCCGACGTGTTCCACGCCGTGGGTATCGCGGGTGAGCGGCTTGCTCCAGTCGAATTCCTCTTCGGTATCGACGGTCAGCAGGAACCGCGGAATGCGGTCTCGAAAACGGGCACGGCAGCCCGGATGCGGCGGATCGAGCAGGCTCCGCATCGCCAAATCACTTCTCCAACCCTGGTGGCGGTGCTTTATTACCCACCCATGCGTCCCGCCCCCGCGCTAGGTTCGCCGCGAGAGACGGTCAAGGCAGGAACGACGAGTGTAACACGATTTCTTTTGCAAATTAATTCACCCCCCGCCGCGCGGGCTTCGGCCTGCGCCAGACGAAAGGCGAAAGCGGGGCCAAACATGCCTGTATTTACCGCGCCTTGGCGTGCGTTCTCGCCCGCTTCGGGTGGCTTTGCCGCGAACAGCGGGCGCGGTGCCTTGATCTTCAGCCTGATGTGTTCGCCGGTATTGACCAGCACCAGCCGCGCGTGATCCCCCGGCGCGAGCGCAGCCGCCGCGGTCGCCAGCAAGCGCCAGCACAGCACCATCGCCTCGCCCCGGTCGAG
>JBGSLI010000195.1:0-2490 GCA_041740775.1 Alteraurantiacibacter sp.
GGGGCGCGGGATCGCCGCGCGCTGCGATCATGCTGATGATGCGCAGGTGCAGGCGCTGTTCGCACGCGTGGGCGAAGAGGCCGGCCGGCTCGATCTGCTGGTCAACAATGCCGCCGCAGTTCATCCGCAGGAACTTTCGGCCCCCGGCCCATTCTGGGAAAAACCCGTGAAGCTGGCCGAAATGATCGATGTCGGGCTGCGGTCGAGCTACGTGGCCAGCTATTACGCCGCGCCGCTGTTGCTGGCGAGCGGGTCGGGCCAAAGCGGCGGCCTCATCGCCAATATATCGTTCTACGGCGCGGCCAGCTATTTCCACGGCCCCGCCTATGGCGCGGCCAAGGCGGGCACCGACAAGATGACCCACGACATGGCCGTGGATTTTGCCGATACGCCGGTCAGCGTGGTGTCGATCTGGCCGGGCTATGTGCTGACCGATCAGTTGCGCGATCTTCCAGAGGAATACCGCACGCCCGAATTGCAGGCGATGCTGCCCGGCTTTGAAACGCCCGAATTCACCGGCGATGTAATCGCCGCCTTGCTAACCGATCCGGAACGCAAGGCGCTTTCGGGCAAGGCGCTGATCGGGGCGCGACTGGGCCTGGCCTACGGAATCCGTGATCGTGACGGGAGAGTGCCGAACGACCTTTCGATGCGGCATGGTGAACCGCTGCAATTCTTTACCGATGGAAAGGCAGCCCGATGATCGAAGCCATCTATGTCGTGCTCACCAATGCCGCCCCCGGCCGCGATGGTGATTTCAACGACTGGTATTCCAATGTCCACGCGCGCGACACGATGCGCATGCGCGGCGGGCTGGCGCAGCAGCGGTTCCGCCTGGCAGAACAGCAGGTGCAGACCTTTGCCGAACCCTTCCCCGCGCAATATCTGGCGCTTTACGATGTCTATGATGCGGCATGGTTCGCGCAGGAACACCGTGATCGCGCGCGCACGCCGCAGATGGTGATCGAGGATTCGATCGATATGGGGCGGCTCGACGATTTCGCCTATTACCCGCTCGCCTTCCGCGACAATGCCCCGCGCGCCTCTGCGCGATGCCCGGTGGTGCTGGAACAGATGCAGGTGCTTGCCGGGCAGGAAGCGGCCTTTCGCGAATGGTATGCCGATGAATACCTGCCGCGCCGCGCCAGACAGGAAGGGATCGTATCGGGCGCGCTGCTCGCCTACGAGGAATACGGCCAGATGATGCCGTTTGCGCCGGGCCACGATCATGTCGCGATCTGGCGGGTGGCGGATGCGGCGGCGCGCGAAAACTGGCGCGGCGATGATGCGCTGGCGGCCTGTCCATTTCTCGACACTGCAAAAACGATGGTAAGCAGCTGGGATGTCGCTTCGGCGCGGATCATCAAGGATCAGGTGACCTATCCCGATGCCGAAAGCCTTGCCCGCGAGGAAGCGGCGCGGGCGCGGATCAAGGCGCAGGGATCGGAAATCGTCAGCGCCACCCAGCGGATAAAGTAGCGCCATATCCTCCCCCAGAAGGGGAGGATATTTTTTACAGCGCGGCCACGCCGCCATTCCCCCGGATCGTCTCCGCCGCGCGCAGTCCCGAAAACACGCAATCGCCCAGCGACAATCCGCTGACGTAATAGTTCGAACAGATCCCCACCGCAGTGCGTCCGGCGGCGTAGAGGCCGGGCACCGTGCCGCCACCTGCCGCCAGCACCTGCCCGCTTTCCTCGTCAACCAGCAGCCCGCCCATCGTCAGCGCGGGGATCGGCGAGAGTTTGAGCGAGGCACCGATATCGGTGGCGTAGAACGGGCCGGTATCGATCGGGCGGCGGTATTTTTCCGATTTGCCCAGCGGGTCCGGCTCGCCGCGCGCGATTTGCCCGTTATACGCCTCGATCGTCTGCGCCAGCGCATCGCCGGGAACGCCGATCTTTTCCGCCAGTTCGGACAATGTCGGTGCGCTGACGGTGTAATCCTTCTGGATCGCGCGAAACTGGATCTTCTGGAACAGCATCTTCTTCATGCCGGCGATTTCGTCCACCACCAGCTGCTGAAGCGGGGCGTCCATGATCATCCAGCCCTTGCCGCCCGCCTTCGAGAACACCGCCTCGCCCGTGCGCGCGCCGTAATACTCCTCGCCCACCAGCCGCTGTCCGTCGGGGCCGACAGTGCAGCTCTTCACCCAGTTTTCGGGTTGGTAGAGGAATTTCCACGCCGATATCGTGCCCAGCGATCCGGTGTCCGCCCCCACCGACATGCCCAGCTTGATGCCCGAACCATCATCGGCAATCGTGCCGAGCGGATAGGACGACAGATAATCGGGCGCGGTTTTCGCCATCATTGCGCGGTTGTAGGTGAATCCGCCCGCCGCCAGCACCACGCCCTTGCGCACGCGGATGCGCAGCACCTGCGCCTGTTCCTGCTCGATCCTGGTGATGGTGCCGTAAAGCCGGTGCGTCAGCCCCAGCGTGGCGGCGACGATATTGGCGGCCATGCCCCAGGCCTTGCGGTGCCGCCAGG
>JBGSLI010000196.1:0-1933 GCA_041740775.1 Alteraurantiacibacter sp.
CGCCGCCCGATGGCGCGAATACCACGCCCGACCGGTTGCGCTGGGACCCGCTGCCGATGCCCGCGGGCGCGGTGGATTTTATCGACGGGCTGGTGACCTATGGCGGCAATGGCGATCCTGCGGCGGGCGGGATCGGCATCCATCTCTATGCCGCCAGCGCCAGCATGGACCGCCGCGCATTCCAGAATTCGGACGGCGAGATGCTGATCGTGCCGCAGCAGGGCGGTTTGCGCATCGTGACCGAGCTTGGCCGCATGGATGTGGCTCCCGGCCATATCGCGCTGGTGCCCAGAGGAATGCGGTTTCGCGTCGAACTTATTGAAGGCCCTGAAACGGGGTGCGCGCGCGGCTATGTCTGTGAAAATTTCGGTGCCCCCTTCCGCCTGCCCGATCTTGGCCCCATCGGCGCAAACGGGCTTGCCAATCCGCGCGATTTCGAAACCCCGGTCGCCTGGTTCGAGGACCGCGAGGAAGACTTCGAGATCGTGCAGAAGTTCAACACGAGACTGTGGTCCACGCGCCTTGGCCATTCGCCCTTCGACGTGGTGGCCTGGCACGGCAATTCCGCCCCATGCCGTTATGATCTGGCCCGCTTCAACACCATCGGCACGGTCAGTTTCGACCACCCTGATCCGTCGATCTTCACCGTGCTTACCAGCCCATCGGACACGCCGGGCACCGCCAATTGCGATTTCGTGATCTTCCCTCCGCGCTGGATGGTGGGCGAGGATACCTTTCGCCCGCCGTGGTTCCACCGCAATGTGATGAGCGAATTCATGGGACTGGTGCGCGGGGTTTACGATGCGAAGGAAGGCGGCGGCTTCGTTCCCGGCGGCGCATCGCTGCACAACCAGTTCAGCGGCCACGGACCCGATGCCGAAAGCACCGCCAGGGCGATGGCCGCCGACCTCAAGCCGCACAAGATCGAGGACACGCTGGCTTTCATGTTCGAAAGCCGCAGCCTCATCCACACCACCCCATTCGCCATGACCGGCGGGCTGCTGCAAAGCGATTACGATGCCTGCTGGAGCGGATTTCCCAAAGCGAGATTACCATGACGATTGAACTCGATTTCACCCACGATCCTGACGCCATAAGCTGGGTGGAGAGCGCCAATGGCCATCCCGATTTTCCCGTGCAGAACCTGCCGTTTGGTGTGTTCTCGACCAACGGGTTCAACACCTGGGGCTGCGTAGCCATCGGCGACATGGTGCTCGACCTTCGCAAGCTGTCCGACACGGGCGACATCGGTGATGCGCGAAAGATCCTGCAATATGCTGCGCAAGCCTCATTGAACGATCTTTTTCGTATTCCGGGCGGTGCCTCGGAACTGCGCAAGCGACTGTTCGAACTTCTCACAGACGAGGCATATCAGGACTGGGTCGAACCTTGTCTTGTGCCAGTGGCGGACGTCCAGATGCACGTGCCCTTTACGGTTGGCGATTACACCGATTTCTACACCGGCATTCACCACGCCGAGAACATCGGCAGATTGTTCCGGCCGGACAACCCGCTGCTGCCGAACTACAAATATGTCCCCATCGGCTATCACGGGCGCTCCAGCTCAATCCGGGTATCGGGGGTGGATGTGAAACGGCCTTCCGGCCAGACCAAGGCTCCCGATGCCGACGCCCCCCGCTTTGGCCCGTCGAAGCGGCTCGATTACGAAATGGAAATGGCGATCTGGGTGGGGCGGGGCAACGCGCTGGGCGAGCCGATCCCGATTGCCGGGGCGGAAGATCACATCGCCGGGATTTCGATCCTCAACGATTGGTCCGCGCGCGATATCCAGGCGTGGGAATATCAGCCATTGGGCCCGTTTCTGGCCAAGAACTTTCATTCCACAATATCCCCCTGGGTGGTGACGATGGACGCGCTCGCCCAGCGCGTTGCCCCGCCCCACCCAGATCGCCATTTCCATTTCGTAATCGAG
>JBGSLI010000197.1:0-3687 GCA_041740775.1 Alteraurantiacibacter sp.
CGGCGCGACGTCAGCGCGTGCGGACGTATCGACCCGGTGCATCCTCGATAGCGGGCAGCTTGCCCTTACCCGGCTTGCGCGCCTTTGCCGCCGCAACTCTGGCCGGGGCCTGCCGGTCGATCCATGCGATCCAGTCGGGCCACCAGCTGCCTTTGGTCTCCGCCGCCCGCGCCCGGAACGCGTCGAACGATGGCGGACGCGCGGCATCGTCGGGGCACGTCCAGTATTGATATTTATGCTGTGCCGGCGGATTGACGACCCCGGCAATGTGGCCCGACCCGGCGAGCACGAACCGGCACGGGCCGGAAAAATGGTCCATTGCCTTCCACACGCTGCCCGCCGGCGCGATATGATCGTCGATGCCGGCCTGGATATAGGCCGGAACGTCGACCCGGCCAAGGTCGATGGGCGTGCCGTCGACCTGCATCGCGCCGGGTTCGACCAGCCGGTTGTCGCGATAGAGATCGGCAAGATAGCCGTGCAGCCAGCGCGCGGGCAGGTTCGTCGAGTCGCCATTCCAGAACAGCAGGTCGAACGGCTTGTAATCCTCACCCAGCAGATAGTTGTTCACGACATAAGACCAGATCAGGTCGTTGCCGCGCAGCATGTTGAAGGTGGCGGCCAGATAGCGCCCGTCCAGATAGCCGCCCTTCGATGCCTGGCGGATGAATTCCAGCTTTCCATCATCGACGAACAGTTTGAGATCGCCCGCGTGGGTGAAATCCACCTGCGCGGTGAAGAAAGTGGCGCTGGCCACCTTGTCCGCCTGCCCGCGCCGCGCCAGCACCGCCAGCGTGCCCGCCAGCGTGGTGCCCGCCACGCAATAGCCGATGGTGTGGACGCTGGGCACCGCCAGCCTTTCACGCACCACATCGATCGCTTCGATCTGGGCGAGGAAATAATCGTCCCAACCGATATGCGCCAGGCTTTCATCAGCGCTGCGCCAGCTGGTCATCACTACCGTCAGCCCCTGTTCCACCGCCCAGCGCACGAAGCTTTTCTTGGCGTTCAGATCGAGGATGTAGAAGCGGTTTATCCACGGCGGGAAGATCAGCAGCGGGGTTTCGATCACCGTTTCGGTAACGGGCGAATACTGGATCAGCTGGAACAGTTCGGTCTCGTAAATCACCTTGCCCGGCGTGGCGGCAATATTGCCGCCCACTTCGAACCGGCTGGTATCGGTATGGGTCAGCTGCCCCTTTTCCAGATCGGCAGACAGACGCTCCATCCCGCGCAGCAGGTTCTCGCCGCCGGTTTCCACCGTCCGTTCGAGCACCACCGGGTTCATCAGCGGGAAATTGGCCGGGCTCATCGCATCGAGCACATTCTGCGTGGCGAAGCGCAGATTGTTGCGGTCTTCATCCGAAAGGCCCTCGGCGGTATCCACGCTCTGGCGAAGGCGTTCGGCAAACAGCAGATAGGTCTGGTGGATCAGCGCGAACACCGGCTGTTCGCGCCACGCCGGATCGGCGAAGCGGCGATCATGGCGCGGCAATTGCGGCTCGGTGCCCGCCGCACCCTCTCCGGAGGCCTGATATTGCGCCAGCACGTTCTGCCACAGGGAAAACCCGTCTGCCCACAATTGCTGCTGCGCCGCCGGGTCCATCAGCGGCACGGACGCGGTCCATTCCTGCATCGCCTCCATCCAGCCGGACGGATCGGCGAGCAGCGGCGCGGGGCGCTGGTCTTCGGGCAGACAGAATTGTAGCCAGGTCCGCTGGAATTCCATCATCGCCGCGCCCATCGCATCGATCGCGCTGCCATCGGGCACCGCATCTTTGGCGGCGGGAGCAAGGCTTGCCAGCATCTGCCGCGCGGTCTCGCCCTGAATGCGCAGCATTTCGGTGAAGATGTCGGCGGCATCGCGCGGCGTGGGGTCATTATCGGCCATCAGCAGGCATCTATAGCGCGCTTTGCGCCGATTGGGAGGCACATCTCGCGCAATCATTGGCCACTACGCGTTGCGCGGCGCGCAAGATTGCGTCATTGAGCAGGCGACACCACCCGCGTCCCCGCAGAAGGAAATCATGGATACCGAATTCTACCGCATCAAGCGCCTGCCGCCCTATGTCATCGCCGAAGTCAATGCGATGCGGGCGGCGGCGCGCGCGGAAGGGCGCGACATCATCGATCTGGGCATGGGCAATCCCGATCAGCCGCCGCCCGCGCATGTGATCGACAAGCTGTGCGAAGTGGCGCGCAAGCCCGACGCGCACGGCTATTCGCAATCCAAGGGCATTCCCGGCCTGCGCAAGGCCCAGGCCGATTATTATGCGCGCCGCTTCAACGTGGAACTCAATCCCGAAAGCGAGGTGATCGTCACGCTGGGATCGAAGGAGGGACTGGCCAGCCTTGCCACCGCAATCACCGCGCCGGGTGACACCATTCTTGCGCCCAATCCCAGCTATCCGATCCACACCTTCGGTTTCATCATCGCCGGGGCATCGATCCGCAGCGTGCCCACCACGCCGGACGAGGATTACTGGAAGGCGCTGGAACAGGCGGTCACCTTCACCGTGCCGCGCCCCACCATTCTGGTGGTCAATTACCCGTCCAACCCCACCGCCGAAGTGGTCGATCTGGCGTTTTACGAACGGCTGGTGGATTGGGCCAAATTCCACCAGATCTGGGTCCTGTCGGACCTTGCCTATTCGGAACTCTATTACGACGGCAAGCCCACCCCTTCGATCCTGCAGGCAAAAGGGGCAAAGGATGTGGCGATCGAATTCACCAGCCTGTCCAAAACCTTCGGCATGGCCGGCTGGCGGATGGGTTTTGCGGTGGGCAACCGCACGCTGATTTCGGCGCTGACGCGCGTGAAGAGCTATATCGATTATGGCGCCTTCACCCCCATCCAGGCGGCCGCCTGCGCCGCATTGAACGGCCCGCAGGATTATGTCGAAACCAACCGGCAGATGTATCATCGGCGGCGCGATGTGATGGTGGAAGCCTTCGGCCGCGCCGGATGGGACATTCCGCCGCCGCCCGCCAGCATGTTTGCCTGGGCACCGCTGCCGCCGGGACTGAAACATCTGGGCAGCCTGGAATTCTCCAAGCAATTGCTGACCCAGGCCGAAGTGGCTGTGGCGCCCGGCGTGGGCTATGGCGAAGACGGCGAGGGCTATGTCCGCATCGCCATGGTGGAAAACGAACAGCGGCTGCGGCAGGCGGCGCGCAATGTGAAACGCTATCTGCAAAGCAAGGGCATCAACACGCCGGGAGCATGATCGCGGGCCGCGCCCGGTGCGCCCGGCGCGCAATCATGGCAGGCGGGGCCAATACGCACTTGCGCAGCGGAGCGATTCAGGCTGATTTGCCACCAACGGGGCTATCGCAGTGGCAGATTGGCGGAGCGGCAGATTGGCATTTTTCGGCTGGATAGCTGAGGGCAAAGCCCCCCACCGCGCTGGAATCTTCGGCAGCACGGCTGACAATTGTGCCACTGCGAAACCGGCTGCCGCGCCGAATGCCGCCATGTGCTGATCTGCGATACCCGCCTGCTCACCCTGAGCCAGCGGATCGCGCTGGCGGAAGCCGATCGGCCGGCATGGCGGCTGATCATGCTGGGGGTGGAAGAACCGGCTCAGCGCGCCAGCCCGCTGACGATGGGCTGCGCCGAGGCGCTGCCCGCCGCCACCGATCTGTTCGAGCTTCAGGCGCGTGCCAGGCGGGTGAGCGACATGTTCG
>JBGSLI010000198.1:0-6865 GCA_041740775.1 Alteraurantiacibacter sp.
GCGCAGATCGAGGAGGCCGCCGCTGCCGCCGCCGCACCGGCTCCCGAACCGGCACCCGAGCCGGCACCGGCGGGTGACGCTGCTGCTGCTACTGCTCCTGTCGCCTGAATTTGACTGACGAATAGAGAACAAGGTCCAACACGCCATGGCCACCACCGCCAATGATTTCGTCGCCCACGCAGACGACCACGCGCATGATCACGCCGATCACAAGCCCGGCTTCTTCGCCCGCTGGTTCATGTCCACCAATCACAAGGACATCGGCACGCTGTATCTGATCTTCGCCATCGTGGCGGGCATCGTGGGCGGGGCGATTTCGGGCGCGATGCGCGCCGAGCTGGCGGCACCGGGCCTGCAATATCTGGGCATGATGGTGGATTGGCTGGGCGGCGATGGCACCAGCTTTGATCAGCAGGGCCACATGTGGAACGTGCTGATCACCGCGCACGGGCTGATCATGGTGTTCTTCATGGTGATGCCGGCCATGATCGGCGGCTTCGGCAACTGGTTCGTGCCGCTGATGATCGGCGCGCCGGACATGGCCTTTCCGCGGATGAACAACATTTCCTACTGGCTGACCGTGGCGGGCTTCCTGTCGCTGCTGTTCAGCCTGTTCGTGCCCGGCGGCACGGGGCTGGGCGCGGGCGTGGGCTGGACGGTCTATGCCCCGCTGTCGACCACCGGATCGGTCGGCCCGGCGGTGGATTTCGCGATCTTCTCGCTGCACCTCGCGGGCGCGGGCTCGATCCTGGGGGCGACAAATTTCATCACTACCATCTTCAACATGCGCGCGCCGGGGATGACTCTGCACAAGATGCCGCTGTTCGTGTGGTCGGTGCTGGTCACCGCCTTCCTGCTGCTGCTGGCGATGCCGGTGCTGGCGGCGGCCATCACCATGCTGATCACCGATCGCAATTTCGGCACCACCTTCTACACTGCGGCAGGCGGCGGCGATCCGGTGCTGTATCAGCACCTGTTCTGGTTCTTCGGCCACCCCGAAGTCTACATCATGATCCTGCCCGGCTTCGGGATGATTTCGCAGATCGTGGCCACGTTCAGCCGCAAGCCGGTGTTCGGCTATCTGGGCATGGCCTATGCCATGGTGGCGATCGGCGTGGTCGGCTTCATCGTCTGGGCGCACCACATGTATACCGTGGGTCTGGATGTGAACACCAAGATGTATTTCACCGCCGCCACCATGGTGATCGCGGTGCCCACCGGGATCAAGATCTTCAGCTGGATCGCCACCATGTGGGGCGGATCGATCGAATTCAAATCGCCGATGGTATGGGCGATGGGCTTCATCTTCCTGTTCACCGTGGGCGGGGTTACCGGCGTGGTGCTGGCCAATGGCGGCGTGGACGACAATCTGCACGACACCTATTACGTGGTGGCGCATTTCCATTACGTGCTGTCTTTGGGCGCGGTGACCGCGATGTTTGCGGGCTGGTATTACTGGTTCCCCAAGATGAGCGGCCGGATGCATTCCGAATTCCTCGCCCATCTGCAGTTCTGGGTGTTTTTCGTGGGCGTGAACATGGTGTTCTTCCCGATGCACTTCCTCGGCCTGCAGGGCATGTCGCGGCGTATCCCGGACTTTACCGCCGCCTATGCGCACTGGAACTACGTCGCCAGCCTGGGCTATCTCATCGTGCTGGTGTCGGTGGCGATCTTCTTCATCAACATCGCCTATGCCTTTATCGCGGGCAGGCGCGCCGCAGACAATTACTGGGGCGAAGGGGCAACGACGCTGGAATGGAGCCTTTCCAGCCCGCCGCCATACCACCAGTTCGAAACGCTGCCGGTGATCGAGGATCACCACAGCCATGACGATCACATCAGCGAGCGGCCCACCACCGCCTGACAGCCGCGCCTCTCGCCGCGATGACGAACAACGGGGAGGGGCGCGCCGGGAACGGAGCGCCCCTTCGTGCAATTGACTGGACCATGACCGCAATCACCGCCCCTTCCGCCCATGAGGTCTCGCGCACCGCCGTCGCCGTCAGCCCGGTGGCCGTTGGAATGGCGGGTGCGGTTGCGGGGGTGAGCGCAATGCCGGCCGACTGGCGCGATTTCTTCGCGCTGACCAAGCCCAAGGTCATGCGGCTGGTGGTGTTCACCGGCCTGTGCGGCCTGCTGGCGGCACCCGGATCCATCCATCCGGTGATCGGCTTCACCGCCATCTTGTGCATCGCGCTGGCGGCGGGCGGCGCGGGCGCGCTCAACATGTGGTGGGAAGCCGATATCGACGCGAAGATGAAGCGCACCATGCGCCGTCCGCTCCCCACCGGGGCGATGCGGCGCGAGGACGCGCGCGATTTCGGCCTGCTGCTGTGCGGCGTGGCGGTGATGATGATGGGGCTGGCGGTCCACTGGCTGGCTGCCGGAGTGCTGGCGTTTTCGATTTTCTTCTACGCGGTGATCTACACCATGTGGCTGAAGCCGCGCACGCCGCAGAACATCGTTATCGGCGGGGCGGCGGGCGCATTTCCGCCGCTGATCGGCTGGATCGCGGTGACGGGTGAAATCACCGCCATGCCGCTGTTGCTGTTTGCGATCATCTTCATCTGGACCCCGCCGCACTTCTGGGCTTTGGCGCTGTGGGTGAAGATCGATTACGCAGAAGCGGGCATTCCGATGATGCCCGTTGCCGCAGGGGAAGTGTCCACACGCCGCCAGATCCTCGCCTATTCGCTGCTGCTTCTGCCGCTGTCTGCCGCGCCGTGGTTCATCGGCGGGACGGGGGCGATCTATGGCGTGGCGGCGCTGGCGCTGTCCGCCGTGTTCCTCGCGCTGGCGGTTCCGGTTGGCCTGCGCCGCGCGGGTGAAGGCGACGCGATGAAGCCGGAAAAGCGGCTGTTCGCCTGGTCCATCCTCTATCTGTTTGCGCTGTTCGGTGCGCTGGTAATCGACAATTGGGTGCTCGCATGACGCCGCAGGAAGAAGAAGAGTTCAAGCGCCGCCGCAAGGCCCGCAATCTGGTTTTCGTGGCGGTATTGCTCGGCTTCGTGGTGCTGTTCTACGCCATCACCATCGTGCGGATGTCCGACTGATGGCCACCGCAACCCCTGCCGCGCAGACGCTCGAACACCGCAACCGCCGCACCATGCTGATCGCCTTTGCCGGTGCGCTGGCGATGCTCGGTCTCGGCTTTGCCGCCGTGCCGCTTTACAATCTGTTCTGCCGCGTTACCGGCTTTGGCGGCACCACGCAGGTCGCCACCGAGGCCGAGGCCGATCTGGCGCAGCGGCTGGCGGCGAGCGCGGGGGGGCAGACCTATTCGATCCGTTTCGATGCCAATACCGCGCGCGACATGCCGTGGGACTTCCGCCCGGTGCAGGTGACCGATACGGTGGCGGTGGGCCAGCGCGACATGGCCACCTATATTGCCCGCAACAATTCCAGCGTACCGGTAACAGGCACCGCTACTTTCAACGTGGAGCCCGAATCTGCTGGCCGTTATTTCAACAAGATCCAGTGTTTCTGCTTTACCGAACAGACGTTGCAGCCGGGCCAGGAAGTGCGCATGCCGGTGCTGTATTACGTCGATCCGGCGGCGCTGGACGATCCCAACATGCAGGGGGTGGAGCAGATCACGCTGAGTTACACCTTCCACCGCGCACTGGAACAACCGGGCGCATCCGAATAACAAAGCCAAACCTATGGACCCGCAGCCAAGCGGGTATTATGGGCCAGACAAACCCAAGGATCAGGACTGCAACATGGCCGGCGCCAAGAACCACGATTATCACATTCTCGATCCCGACATCTGGCCGCTGATCGGCGCACTGTCGGCGCTTACCTTCACCAGCGGCATGGTCTTGTTCATGCACAGCGCGGCGGGCGAAATTGGCGAGAACAGCTGGCACTTCGTGCTGGGGCTGGGCCTCGCCGGGCTGATCGCCACCTTCTTCGGCTGGTTTTCCAAAGTGGTGAACGAAGCGCAGCGCGGCGATCACACGCCGGTGGTGCAATTGCACATGCGCTACGGCATGATCCTGTTCATCGCATCGGAAGTGATGTTCTTCGTCGGCTGGTTCTGGAGCTGGTTCGATTTCGCGCTGTTCCCCGCGCCGGTGCAGCTGATCGGCGATAATATCTGGGAAAACCTCATCGGTCAGGAAGGCGCCTCCGCGCTGGCGGTGTTCCCGGCGCAGGGCATCCATGTGCTCGATCCCTTCGCACTGCCGCTGCTCAACACCATCATCCTGCTGTGTTCGGGCACCACCGTCACCTGGGCGCACCACGCGCTGATTCATGGGGATCGCGAAGGGCTGAAGCGGGGCCTGTGGCTCACCATCGCGCTGGGCGTGCTGTTCACCTCGATCCAGGTCTATGAATACAGCCACGCCAGCTTCGGCTTTGGCGGGGTGAACTATTCCAGCGCCTTCTACATGGCAACGGGCTTCCACGGTTTCCACGTGCTGGTGGGAACGATCTTCCTAACGGTCTGCCTGTTCCGCACCTACAAGGGCCACTTCACTCCGCGCCAGCATTTCGGTTTCGAAGCGGCGGCGTGGTATTGGCACTTTGTCGACGTGGTGTGGCTGTTCCTGTTCGTCGCCGTCTATGTCTGGGGTGGCTGGGGTGCCGAACTGCATTAAGGCCCGCCCGTGACGGCAGATGCGCCCGAAACGAAGGGGCAGCCCGCCATTGGTGAGGCTGCCCTTTTCGCTATGTGCCCGCGCTGCGGCGCGCGCACGCTGTTTGCCGGCTGGCTGAAATTTTCCGAAAGGTGCCCGGCCTGCGGGCTGGACTTCACCCGCTTCAACGTGGGCGACGGCCCGGCCGCTTTCCTCACCATGATCGTGGGCGCAATCGTGGTGGGGCTGGCGCTGTGGCTGCAATTGACCTTCGAGCCGCCGTGGTGGGTGCATGTGGTGCTGTGGCTGCCGCTGATCGTGGCGGGCGTGATCGGCGGGCTGCGGCTGGTCAAGGCCTTGCTGCTGGTGAGCGAATACCGGCGCGGGGCGGCAGAACACCGCCACGACGGGAGTGACCTTTCGTGAGTGCCGAAGTCCACCAGCGCCGCATTCCGATCATCCCCACGATCATTGTGGTGGCTGCTGCCGCGCTGATGGTGGCGCTGGGGTTCTGGCAGCTTGGGCGGCTGGAAGAAAAGGAGGCGCTGATCGCGCGCTACGCTGCGAACCAGCAATTGCCGACCGTCCAATTGACGGATCTTCGCGACGCCGACGCGGCACTCTTTCGCAATGTGGCTATTTCCTGTCCGCGGCCTTTCAAATGGGAATCGGTGGCCGGGCGCAATTCCGATGATCGACCAGGCTATGTCCATCGTTTCGTTTGCCAGCAGGAATCGATGCCGCCCGGAAACGAAGGGGGGACGCCGCGCGAACTTTATGGCGTTATCGGATGGTCGGCTTATCCCCGGCAAGTGGATTGGGACGGAGGCGATCTTGAAGGCGTGCTCGCGCCCCTTGGGGACAATTTCAAATTGATTGCCGCCGTTCCGCAGGCGGGCCTTGAAGCCGTCGCCCGCCCCGACCCCAATGACCTGCCCAACAACCACCTCGCCTACGCCGGGCAATGGTTCTTCTTCGCGCTTACCGCGCTGGTGATCTACATACTGGCCTTGCGCAAGCGTTGGCGCTAACGCGCGCGCCAGGATGGAAAGCACTATGAAATACGTCTCCACCCGCGGCAGCGCACCTGCGCTCGACTTCAAAGGCGTCACCCTCGCCGGATTGGCGAGTGACGGCGGACTCTATGTCCCCGAAAGCTGGCCGCGTTTCAGCGAGGCCGAGATCGCCGCGATGGCGGGCCTGCCCTATGCCGAACTGGCGGTGCGGGTGATGTCGCCGTTCGTTGCCGGATCGCTGACCAAGGGCGAATTGCGCGAGCTTTGTGTCGCCGCCTATGGCACCTTCGCCCACGCCGCCGTCACCCCGCTTACCCAGTTCGATCAGCAGCACTGGCTGCTCGAACTGTTCCACGGCCCGACGCTGGCGTTCAAGGATGTGGCGCTGCAATTGCTCGGGCGGCTGTTCGAGCATTTCCTGAAGGGGAGCGAGGATCACCTCACCATCGTCGGCGCGACCAGCGGCGATACCGGCAGCGCCGCCATCGATGCGGTGGCGGGGCGCGAACGGGTCGATATCTTCATGCTCCACCCCAACGGGCGGGTGAGCGATGTGCAGCGCCGCCAGATGACCACGGTGCTCGCCCCCAATGTCCACAATGTCGCCATCGACGGCAGTTTTGACGATGCGCAGGCCACGGTAAAGCGCATGTTCGTGGATGCGCAGATGACCGGCAGATACCGCATCACCGCGGTCAATTCGATCAACTGGGCGCGGCTGATGGCGCAGGTGGTGTATTACTTCGCCGCCGCTCTGCAACTGGGCGCGCCGCAGCGCCGCGTTGCCTTCAGCGTGCCGACGGGCAATTTCGGCGATGTGTTTGCAGGCTATGTCGCGGCAAGGATGGGGCTTCCGGTCGAACGGCTGATCGTGGCGACCAATATCAACGATATCCTCCACCGCGCGCTTTCCAGCGGCGATTATTCGGCCGGAACGGTCACCCCCACCGCCGCGCCGAGCATGGATATCCAGGTATCGAGCAATTTCGAACGCCTGCTGTTCGATGTCGGCGGTCGTGATGGTGCGGCGCTGGCTGAACAGATGCGCGGGTTCGAGGCGGTGAAGGCGATGCAGCTCACCAATGCCCAGCGGCAGGGTGCGGCGGCACTTTTCACCAGCGCGCGCGCCGATGCTGCGCAAATGGCACGGGCGATGGTGTGGGCGGCGGAGAAATGCGGCCAGATCATCGATCCGCACACCGCCATCGGTCTCCATGCCGCGCGCGCGGCGAGGATCGATCCGGCGGTGCCGGTGGTGACGCTGGC
>JBGSLI010000199.1:0-3108 GCA_041740775.1 Alteraurantiacibacter sp.
CGGGCCGAACGCGCCCGCATCAAGCGCGGCGGCATCGTCTGCGGCCGAAGGCGCATCATCGATGATCGCGATCACCAGCGTGGTATTGGCCGGATCGCCGTCGCTGTCGGTCACCACCAGCGTGAAGGCGTCGCTGTCGGGATCGCTCAGCGTGTTGTCGGTCAAGGTATAGACATAGCTGTATTGCCCGCCCACTACCGATACCGCCAGTTCGCCCTTGGCCGTAACCACGGTGCCGCCATTGGTCACATCCTGGCCGTTGATCACCAGCGAGGCCAGCGTATCATTGCCGGTGGTGATGGTGATCACCCCTTGCGCGATCTCGCCATTACCCGCCGCCGCCGTGCCTTCGGGCTCGCCGCCACGCGCGGGCAGGCCCGCCTCGTCCACGTCATTGTCGCCCGATACCGCAACCATCGGCACCGAATCGCCTGCCAGCGTGATCGTCACCGTCGCCTGCGACACATCGCCATCGGCATCGGTGATGGTATAGTCAAAGCTGACCGTGCCCTGCTCGCCCGCCGCGGGCGCATAGGTGAAGCTGCCATCGCCGTTGTTGGTGAGCTGCCCCGCACCGCTCAGCGTGCCCGCCACCAGCGCGATATCCCCCGGCGAAACCCCGTCCGCACCCGGCGTGTCATTGCCGAACACATCTACCGTAACCGGCGCATCCTCCTGCGCCTGCGTGGCGAAGTCGTCCAAGGCCAAGGGTTCGTCATCGATGATCGTGATGACCAGCGTATCCGACGCCGCGTCGCCGTCGAGATCGGTGATCACGATATCGAAAGGCACCGAAGTATCGTCGCCCGAAGTATTGTCGGCGAGCGTGAATTCATAAGTGATCGTGCCGTCGCCGGTGGCCGGATCGTAAGTGACGCCGGTTATCACCAGCGTGCCGGTGGCATCATCGATGACGGTCTGGTCGTCGGCGGAAGACAACGGATCATTGACGAGATTCACCGTCACGCCGTTGATGGTGATGCTGTCCAGCCCATCGGGCGAATTGAAAGTGATCGTGGCCCCTGTGCCTTCGCTCGGGTCCGAATCATTGTCGGGATCGCCGTCCGCACCTTCGCCGGTGCCGACGGGTTCATTCCCGCGCGGCGCGAGGCCGCCCTCGTTGACGATGGTGCCGTCGCCCACATCTGGCAAGGAAGTGATGATCGCGGGGCTGTCTTCGATAGCGATGGTCAGCGTTGCCGAAGACGTGCTGCCGTCCTGATCGACGATGGCGTAGTCAAAGTTCTCCGTCACCCCGCCGGGCGTGTTGGTAGCGCGGGTATAGCTGTAGCTGCCATCGGCTTCGAGCGTGAGCACGCCATAGCTGCCCTGCAAAGAACCGCCGACATCGGCGCTGCCCGATGCGTTGGAAAAGCCGGTGACGCCGCCATCTGCGGGGAAATCATCCGCGCCGCTGATATCATTGGCGAGCACATTGCCGGTAATCGGCGCGAAATCGCCAGCTGGAACGGTGCCGGTATCGTCGGCGGCGACGGGGCCGTCATCCACAATCCGGATCTGCAGCGATGCAGTTGCCTCGTCGCCATCCCGGTCGATCACCGTGGCGTTGAAGAAACCGTCGAATTCCTCGCCAAGCGTATTGTCTTCCAGCGTGTAGCTGAAGCCGATCACCCCGCCGGCGATATCGATGCTGGTGATGGTGAGCGTGCCGAGCGGCGAGGCGAACGCCTGCCCGACGGTAGTGATTTCCACCCCGTTGATCAGAATCGCGGAAAGCCCGTCGGGCGCGGAAAACACGATCGTGCCGGTGGTTGTCTCGCTATTGGTGGCCTCGGCTGTGCCTTCGGGTTCGGATGGATCGCCGCGGCCGGGCAGCCCGTCTTCGAACACCGTCGCGATCGCATCGGTGACACCTGCCGGATTGTCGGGCGTGATGATGACCACATCGGGTTCTTCGTCGATCAGTCCGGGAATGATCTCCTCTTCCAGAACTGTCGCCTGCGGCAGTTCCGTGTAGGGGAGCAGATCGCCGAGATCGAAAGCGGCCTGGATTTCGCCCGGATCGGTGAAGAAATTGCCGCCCGAACTCGGCACCGCGCCCGCTTCGGGATTGGGTTCGTTGCCGATCAGCAGCGCGGCGATGTTGGCGGGTGGAATGGGGGTGTCGCCGATGATGATCTGCGGGACCACGATGGCCCCGTCGGGCACGACGATTTTCGTGCCGTCGGCAAGGACGATGACCAGATCGCGGCCATCGAAATCGAGGCTGTCGATCGCCTGATCGGCGGGCAGGGTGACGGTGTTGCCGGGGCCGACGGGAATGACCTGCGCGCCCTGGGCGCTCGCCTGATTGCTCACAGGACCGCTCGCCAGAGGAGCCCTGGAAGGCGCGCCCGATCCGGCGGTATCCCGCGCAAAATCATTCGCCATATCGGTGCCAGGCATTTCGCCGCCGAAACCGTTCAGTTCTTCGCTCATAATCACCCCCTGTTAGCGGACGAAGCGCTGGAAACTTCTGCACCCGCTGCACTTCCCGCCGCGCCCGTTCCCCACAATTGGCAGGCGCCGGAAAGTAATGCAGGAAACCACCGATCGAAGATGGTTTCAAGGCTGTTAACCATGTGGAATGAATCGATTTTACAGGCGGCGCAGCGGAACTGCGCAGTCGACCGGTGCGAATGGGCTGATTCGCATGGAGATTATCCCCGATCAGGGTTTTGTGGGGGGGCAGACTTGATGCCGGGATAGTCCGGATTGTTCCACACAGGCACAGATGGCAAATATTCTGTTTACGCTTTTGGCAGGAGAAAATGCAAATAAACGACAAAGCCTTAGCGCGATTCGCGCTGGCGGGATGCTGTCGATCGGGAGGGCTTGTTGGCGTGCCCGTCTGCGCATCCGGCCGCGCCAAGGCGCGCCGCAGAGGCGCTTCAGGCGGCGAAAGGGTCGATCAGGGTCAGCGCGATGATCGTCAACACGCCAACGGCGATGGCGACGCCATAGGGCAGTTCGCGCATGCGATCTGGCCCGTGCCGCAGCCGCGCCAGGCCGAAATAGACGATCACCAGCCCAAGCCCGGCAAACGCCGTCACGCCCGCCAGCAGCGGGGCCTGCGCCAGCGGAAACCATACGGCGACCGCGGCGTAG
>JBGSLI010000200.1:0-1934 GCA_041740775.1 Alteraurantiacibacter sp.
GGGCTCTACAAAGGACCAGGCGCCCTGATTTTTCGGTTCTTCCTGACACCAGACGAAATCGGCGGCGGGAAAGCGCGACAGTTCCGCCGTCAGGGCGATCGTCGGGATGGGATAGATCTGTTCCAGCCGCATGAGGTAGATGTCATCGGCCCCGCGGGCATCGCGTTCGGCCAGCAGGTCGTAATAGACCTTGCCCGAACAGATCACGACACGGCGGATCTTCTTGTCGGCCTTGAGCTTGAGCGTCGAGTGGCCCTTTTGCGCATCGTCCCAGAGCACGCGGTGGAAGGTGGACCCGTTGGTAAAGTCTTCGGCGTCAGAGATGCACATCGGATGGCGCAGCAGGGATTTCGGCGTCATCAGGATCAGCGGCTTGCGGAAGTCGCGGTGCAGCTGGCGGCGCAGGATGTGGAAGTAGTTGGCCGGGGTCGAGCAGTTGGCGACGATCCAGTTTTCACCGGCCGACAGCTGCAGGAACCGTTCCAGCCGGGCCGAGGAATGTTCCGGTCCCTGACCTTCGAACCCGTGGGGCAGAAGGACGACAAGGCCCGACATCCGCAACCACTTGCTTTCGCCAGAGTTGATGAACTGGTCGAACATGATCTGCGCGCCGTTGGCGAAATCGCCGAACTGCGCCTCCCAGATCGTCAGGCCATTGGGTTCGGCCAGCGAATAGCCGTATTCAAAGCCGAGGACCGCGTATTCCGACAGGGCGCTGTCGATCACCTCATACTTTGCCTGGCCCGCGCGGATGTGGTTCAGCGGGTAATAGCGTTCTTCGGTGGCCTGATCGATCCAGCCGGAATGGCGCTGCGAAAAGGTGCCCCGGGTGCAGTCCTGCCCGGCCAGACGGACGGGGAACCCTTCGGTCTGCAAGGACCCGAAGGCCAGCGCCTCGGCGGTGGCCCAGTCATAGCCCTTGCCGGTTTCGAACATTTTCGCCTTGGCATCCAGCTGACGGGCGACGGTCTTGTGGATATCGAACCCTTCGGGCACGCGGGTCAGCGCCGTGCCGATTTCGGCCAGCGTTTCGGGCGTGATCCAGGTCTCGCCGCGCTGATAGTTGTCCAGGTCCTTCGTCTGCATGTTCTTCCAGCGCCCGTCCAGCCAGTCGGCCTTGTTGGGCTTGAAGTTCTTGCCGGCCTCGAATTCCTCGTTCAGCTTGGCCTGAAAGGCCGCCTTCATATCCTCGATCTCGCCCTCGGGGATCAGGCCGTCGGCGACCAGGCGTTCGGTGTAAAGCTGCAGCGTGGTCTTCTGGCGGCGGATGCGGTTGTACATCGCCGGGTTGGTGAACATCGGTTCGTCGCCTTCGTTGTGACCAAAGCGGCGGTAGCAGAAGATGTCGATGACCACGTCCTTGTGGAACTTCTGGCGGAACTCGATGGCCACCTTGGCGGCGTGGACCACCGCTTCGGGGTCATCACCGTTGACGTGAAAGATCGGCGCCTCGACCATCAAAGCAATGTCGGTCGGGTAGGGGGAGGATCGCGAGAAGGACGGCGCAGTGGTAAAGCCGATCTGGTTGTTGACGATGATATGGATCGTGCCGCCCGACCGGTGGCCCTTGATCCCCGACAGCTGGAAACACTCGGCCACCACGCCTTGCCCGGCAAAGGCTGCGTCGCCGTGCAGCAGGATCGGCATCACGCTTTTGCGTTCATCCGGCAAATCGCCGTTCTGGTCCTGCTTGGCGCGAACCTTGCCCAAGACCACCGGGTTCACCGCCTCAAGGTGCGAAGGGTTCGCTGTCAGCGACAGGTGCACGGTATTGCCGTCAAAGGTGCGGTCAGACGACGCGCCAAGGTGATATTTCACGTCACCCGATCCGTCCACATCCTCGGGCTTGTAGCTGCCGCCCTGAAACTCGTGGAAGATCGCGCGGTAAGGCTTTTGCATCACGTTGGCCAGCACCGACAGCCGCCCCCGGTGCG
>JBGSLI010000201.1:0-5363 GCA_041740775.1 Alteraurantiacibacter sp.
CGGGCACCGGCACCTGGCGGCGCAATCCCGAAGCGCGCTGGCGGCTCACTCCGGCAGAGCTGGACAAGCTGGTTGCTTTGCAGGCGCGGCTGCTGGAACTGGCGGCGGGGCTGGTGAAGTCTGGCGGGCATTTGACCTATGTCGTCTGTTCCCTGCTGGACGAGGAAGGCGCGGGGCAGTTCGCGCGCTTCCTTGCCGATCATCCGCAATGGCGGGCTGCGGTGCCCGATGTTCCGCTCGGTACGGCGCATGGGCCGGGGATCCGCCTGACCCCGTCCGGTCACGGGACGGACGGATTTTTCATCGCGCGTGCAGGATTGGCGTGTTAACACTCAGCCAGAATGGACGCTTACCCCGCCTCTCTTCCATCCAGACTCAAGGAGTTTGCCATGCGTTTCGGTCCCGCAGCCGCCGCCCTTTCGCTGTTTGTCGCCATCAGCGCCAGCGTGGGCAATGCGAGCGCCCCTGCCCCCGATCCGCAGGCGGAGGCGCTGGTAGCCGAAGGCCGCGCGCAATTGGCGCAAGGTGAAACACAGGCCGCAATCGACGCTTTCGAGGCCGCGCTGACGATCGATCCCGGCTTCACGCGGGTTTACCTCGACATGGCCGAGGCGGCTCGGGTGGAAGGGCTGCAAGGCAAGGCCATCCGCTATTACCGTGAGGCGCGCGAACGCGATCCGCAAAACCTTGCGGCGATTTCGGGCGAGGGTGAGGCGCTGGTGGAAAAGGGCGCGCTGTCCGCCGCGCGCGAGAATCTGGAAGTGCTGCAAAGCCTGTGCGGCCCCGGCTGTGCGGAAACGATCGAACTGGCCGCCGCCATCGACCGCGGCCCCCCGGTGATGACCGCCGAGGCGATTGCACCCGATGGCGAGGTGACGCAGAACTGAGTTTCCGCGTCATTGCGAGCGTAGCGGACTCGAAGAGGGCCAAAGGCCACCCAATCCAGTCCCGCCTTATCGCTATTGCACAACCCGCTGGACTAGATTGCCGCGTCGCCTTCGGCTCCTCGCAATGACGAGGTTTATAACCAGGGCCGAAACGCCGCCAGAACCGCTTCATAAACCGGCTGTTTGAATGGCACGATCAGCACCGGCAGCAGTTCGGGATCGACCCATTTGTATTCGCAGAATTCGGGATGCCTGTGCGCGGCCAGGTCGATATCGGATTCGGCGCCGGTAAAACGCACCAGATACCAGCTCTGACGCTGCCCCCTGAACCGCCCGCCCCACAGCTTGCCCTGCAATTCGGGCGGCAGATCATACAACAGTTCGCCTTCCATCCGCTGGACGATTTGCAGATGCCGCGGGCCGATGCCCGTCTCCTCGCCCAGTTCGCGCAGCATGGCGGTGTCCAGATCCTCGCCGTCGTCCACTCCGCCTTGCGGCATTTGCCACCAATCGCCTTCCTTGTTGTCGATGCGTTTGCCGACAAAGGCTTCTCCCGCAGGATTTATCAGCATGGTGCCAACGCAGGGCCGGTATTGTTCGCGGTCGGGTTTGGTCATGGATGGCGATGTAGCGACAGCGGTGGACGGGCGAAAGCCGCCTATTGCGGCACAGACAGAAAAACTTGATTGTCTGGCACGGCTGGTGAACCTACTTCGCGGGCCCAGGATAACAGGCGCCGGGCGCGGCGCAGCAGGATAGAACAATATGGCAAGCCAGACGGCCGACAAGCGGACCGATCTTTCGCAGCAGGATGCGATCACCGTTCGCTTTGCCGGCGACAGCGGCGATGGGATGCAGTTGACCGGCGGGCAGTTCACCCTGTCCAGCGCGCTGGCGGGCAATGATTTTGCTACCTTCCCCGATTTCCCTGCTGAAATCCGCGCGCCGCAGGGCACGCTGTTCGGCGTTTCGGCTTTCCAGATCAATTTCGGCGCCAGCGAAGTGGATACCGCGGGCGACGCGCCCGATGTGCTGGTGGCGATGAACCCGGCGGCGCTGAAGGTGAACCTGCCCGCATTGAAGCCCGGCGGGCTCGTCATCATCGACACCGGCGAGTTTACGAAGCGGAATCTGGACAAGGCCAAATATGCGCAAAGCCCGCTGGACGATGATACGCTGGCCAAATTCGATACGCTGAAGCTCGATATTTCGGCGATGACGGTGGAGGCGGTGAAGCCGTTCGGCCTCGGCAACAAGGACGCGCTGCGGTGCAAGAACATGTGGACGCTGGGGCTGGCGCTGTGGATGTTCGATCGCCCGCGCGCGCCCTTGCAGGAATGGCTGCGCGGCAAGTTCCGCAGCAAACCCGAACTGGCTGAAGCCAATATCGCCGCGCTCGATGCGGGCCATGCCTATGGCGAAACGGCGGAACTGGCCGGGCCGCTGCGGCAGGTGCATCTCGATCCGGTGCCCACCGCGCCGGGGCTGTATCGCACGGTGACAGGGGCCGAAGCGGTCTCATTAGGCCTGGTGGCGGGGGCGCGGCTGCTGCGGCTGCCGATGTTTTTCGGCGGATATCCGATCACGCCCGCCAGCGCGATTTTGCACCATCTGGCGCGGCTGAAGGAATTCAACGTCACCACCTTTCAGGCGGAAGATGAAATCGCCGCGATCTGCGCCGCCATTGGCGCCAGCTATGCGGGCAGTCTTGGCGTCACGTCTTCCTCCGGCCCCGGCATCGCGCTGAAGGGCGAGGCGATGGGGCTGGCGATCATGACCGAACTGCCGCTGGTGATCGTCAATTCGCAGCGCGGCGGGCCTTCCACAGGCCTGCCGACCAAGACCGAGCAGAGCGATCTCTATCAGGCGGTCTATGGCCGCAACGGCGATGCGCCGATGCCGGTGATCGCGGCGTGCAGCCCCACCGATGCCTTCGAATGCGCGATCGAGGCGTGCCGGATCGCGGTGCAATACATGACCCCGGTGATGCTGCTGACCGATGGCTATATCGCCAACGCCAGCGAGCCGTGGAAAATTCCCGATCCCGAGGCGTTCGAGCGTTTTCCCGCGCAATTCCTTACCCAAAAGAACGCCAGTAATGCCAAGGGGGGCGAGGAACTGCTGCCCTACAAGCGCAACGAGCTTGGCGCGCGGCCGTGGATCAAGCCGGGAACGCCGGGACTGATGCACCGCATCGGCGGGATCGAAAAGCAGGTGGACACCGGCCATATCGATTATTCGCCCGACAACCATCAATTGATGACCGATGCGCGCAAGGACAAGATCGGCAAAATCCGGGTTTCCGATCAGCAGGTGAGCGTGGGGCAGAAGGGCGGCAGGCTGGCGGTGGTCGGCTGGGGTTCCACCTACGGCCCGATCCATCAGGCAGTCAGCCGTTCGCGCGCCAGGGGGCTGGATGTCAGCCACATCCACGTCCGCCATATCTGGCCGCTGCCCGCCAATCTGGGTGAATTGCTGCATAGCTATGATAAGGTGCTGGTGCCCGAAATGAATACCGGCCAGTTCAAAACCGTGCTGCGCGATCAATATCTGGTGGACGCGGTGCCGCTCACCAAAACCAGCGGCCAACCGTTCAGCATTGCCGAACTGGAAGCGGCCATTGCAAAGTATTTCGATGGCGTAGCGGGAAATGAAGGCGGACAGGTAAAGGTGAACGAGAACCAGTTGCCCAGCCCCGCTGGAGGCGAGTGATGCTTAAACCCAAAGGAAATAGAGGGACATGGTTTGCCAAATGGGAAGACACATGGCTCCCGTGTGTTCATGAGCATTGGATCGACGGCCAAAGCTATAACGACCCCGGCTGTATCCCCGATGAGGGTAAATGGCCGAAGTTTATCGAAGCGATAAAGAACGGCAAACAGGTGATCGTTACCCGAAGCAAAGTGACAGGTGCTCCACAGAATAAGAGCGGCGTTAGCATGGACCGTCAGGATTACCTCTCAATTTGGGAGGTCTCCAATGTCCAAGCGGACGATGAGAGCTTGAGGTTCGATTTTCGCCGTAAGTTGAAGGATTTCACATGAACGCCCCCGTGAAAATCGAGACCACCCTCAAGGACTGGGAAACCGATCAGGAGGTGCGCTGGTGCCCCGGTTGCGGGGACTATGCCATTTTGAAGGCGGTGCAGCGCACGCTGCCGCAGCTTGGGTGCGATCCGGCCAACACCGTGTTCGTCAGCGGCATCGGCTGTTCCAGCCGCTTCCCCTATTACATCGAAAGCTATGGCTTCCACACCATCCACGGGCGCGCGCCGGCGGTGGCGACGGGGGTGAAGCTGGCCAATCCCGATTTGGACGTGTGGCTGGTGACGGGGGACGGCGACGGGCTTTCCATCGGCGGCAACCACATGATGCACGTGCTGCGGCGCAATGTGAACATGCAGATCATGCTGTTCAACAACGAGATTTACGGGCTGACGAAGGGGCAGTATTCGCCCACCAGCCGGATCGGCACCACCAGCCCATCCACGCCCGCCGGATCGATTGACAGGCCCACGCAGCCCTGCGCCTTTGCGCTCGGCGCTGGCGCGCGCTTTGTGGCGCGTGGGTTCGATGTATCGAAGAACCTGCCCGATGTGCTGAAGGCGGCGCACGCGCACCAAGGCGCGGCTTTCATCGAGATTTTCCAGAACTGCATCGTTTACAACAAGGACGTGTTCAACGATTTCGCCGCGCCCAAGGGAGCAGAAGACAATCAGCTATGGCTGGAAGACGGGCAGCCGATGCTGTTTGCGGGCAATGCAAAAGGCATCGCGCTCAATCAGGAAACGCTGTCGCTTGAAGTGGTCGATGTGGCGGACGGTGACTGGCAGGCGGCGGGCGTGATCTGCCACAATGTCACCAACCGTTCGATCGCGCATATGCTGGTGGAACTGCCCTTCGGCCCGTTCCCGATGGCCTTGGGCGTGCTGTATGATGATCCGCGCCCCTCGTTCGAGGTGCAGGTTGTGGAAGAAAACCGACGGCTGAGCGAGGGCAAGGAACCCAATCTCGCCGCGCTGCTGGCCAAGGGCCAGACGTGGCGTGTGGATGATGACGAGGGCCATCCAGCCTGAGAGTCGCCGTAGCGTAGCAGCGATAGATTTTCTTGGCCGCAGCAAATCGGGTTGCGTTGCAAAACCTGCTTTCCCAAATTGTCGAACGATAGAAATCTGCCGAAGGAATCCTCGATGTCCGTCCTGTTCCAGCCGTTCACCATCCGCAATCTCACGCTGAAGAACCGCGTGGTGATGGCCCCGATGACGCGCAATTTCTCTCCCCACGGCGTGCCCGGCGCCGATGTGGCGGAATATTACCGCAAGCGGGCGGAAGGCGAAGTGGGCCTCATCATCACCGAAGGCACCGGGGTGGACCGGCCCGAATCGCGCAACGAGCCGAGCATTCCGCGCTTCCACGGCGAAGATGCGCTGGCGGGCTGGGGCGAGGTGGTCAGCGCGGTGCACGGCGAGGGCGGGGC